>JAHHOC010000280.1 GCA_018677115.1 Arenicella sp.
TGCAATAGAAGCCACGCGTGTCTCACCGGGGATGTTGCCGCCGATCATCAGCACTACCCCAAACTCACCGATAGTGTGAGCAAAACCGAGTACTGATGCTGTAATAAATCCGGGCCGTGCCAATGGCAGCGCCACGGTAAAAAATCGGTCGATCGGCGAAGCCCCCAGTGTTGCCGCCACCTCTAATGGACGCCGCCCCACCGAGCGAAAAGCATCCTGCAGTGGCTGCACCACAAATGGCAGCGAATAAATGACCGAACCGATCACCAAGCCGGAAAAAGTAAATGCCAGCGGTGGCCCGCCGACAGCCTTCATAGCACTACCAATCATTCCAGCGGGACTGAATGCAATCAATAAATAGAATCCCAGCACCGTGGGCGGTAGAACTAACGGCAGCGCAATGACTGCCTCCAGTAAAAACTTCCAGCGCCATTGGCTGCGCGCTAACCACCAAGCAAGCGGCGTTCCGATTATTAGCAATACTGCGGTGGTAATCAGCGCCAGCTTAAAGGTAACCCACAGGGCAATCAGATCAGTTTCATAAGGCATGTTTCTAGGAACTAGGGCGTTGTATAGCCATGACGCTGTATTATAGCCAGCCCTTCAGAACTGCGGACAAAAGCCATAAACTCGCGAGCCTCGACGCTGTCGCGCAGTATTACCGCTTGCTGTTTTATCGGAGCATGGTATTCGGATGGCACAGACCAACTGGCACCGGCTGGCAAATCAAACAACTGAGAAGCAGCGATCAGGCCGAGTTCTGCGTTGCCAGTGGCAACAAACTGAAGTGTTTGACCAATGTTCTCCCCCATCACCAGTTTTTGCTCCGGGTTCTGCCATTGTCCGATTGCAGTCAGGAATTCCTGTGCGGCACGTCCATACGGCGCCAGTCTCGGATTAGCAATAGCCAGTCGGAGAATCTGCTGCTGACTGAGGGTCGAGGCGTTAACTTCAGGCAGCGATGGACTCCACAATACTAACTGTCCCAGGCCATAGGTGAAGCGACTGTTGGCAACTGCTACCGCCTGCTGTTCAAGCAGTTCCGGCCATGCCTTATTGGCCGAGAAAAACAGATCGTAGGGTGCACCATGCCTGATTTGCGCATAGTGTTTACCGCTCGATCCGCTGATGATGACGATTTTATTGCCTGAACCAGCTTGGTAATGCCGGACGAGCTCGTTCATTGTGTTGAGGAAATTGCTGGCGACTGCAACTTTAATTTCCCCAGCAGCGGCTGGATTTGACGCGTTTACACTCAATGCCAACAGCAAGACAATGCGAACGACCCTCATCGGTTCTGTCCTGTCATCAAAATCACACTCATGATCTTTTCAGTCGGCGCTCGACAAATTGTCGGCAATTTTTCGATATGGCGAGCATGTTTTCAATGGGAATCTCCCAGGGCCTGTCTGTTTCCATAAGCTCCCTTTCCCCCGGCCGGTAAACCGCGGTGAAGTATCCTATGCGATCCAGTTCCGCGATAAAGTCTGATGTAGTTACACCATATCGCGTGGCCAGACCTCCCATCTCGATTATCATTGCTGGTGGATTATCATTCACCAATAAGCCAGCCATACCACGAATGGCGAATGGCTCGTAACCCTCAATATCTAACTTGGCGAGGGCAATTTCAGTACCCGCCAATTGTTGATCCAGTCGAACCACCTGGATCTGCTGTATTTTCGATTCATCACCGCAGTCTGAAATATGTGCGGTGCAGTCGTCACCACTGAGATCGAACGCCTTGGAGCTATTCGCATCACCCAATCCCAGTTGCTGTACGCTGATATTACTCAATCCGTTCAACTCGATGTTCTTGTTGAGCTCGTGCACCATTTGTTCATTCGGCTCAAAACAATAAATATGCCCTTCGCTGCCAACCAGTGAGCGGGCCAGCAGGGTGTACAGGCCGATGTTGGCACCAGCGTCGACAAACACGTCTGCGGGTTGCAGATAGTCCTGCATAAATCGCATCTCCCAAAAATCAGGCAGGCCGGAAAAATATATTGCTCGAGCAGCCGAACGACTTTCGATTGGACAGTGAAGTTTCAGCCCGTGGTAGGCAAGAATTCCAGATTTTCCTAATAGCCGCTTGCGACACTGCCATGATACCGCCGCAAGCAAAGCGGCCTTACGATGTGACCGGTTTGCCGGATGTGTCCAAATTTGCTTAACAATATCACTGAAAAGGGCCATCAGATTAATCAGCAAGAGCCATCAGCGTAACCATTAAAAGCCATCAGCGTAATCATTAAAAGCCATCAGTGTTGTCTACAAAAACCATCAGCGTAGTCATCAAAAGCATTAAAAAATGTTGCCTAGTAGCGCTGGTATAGGGAAACCACAGGGAGTTTGGTGCTTAAATTCAAGTATGTGTAACTCTTCACTTAACGAATATCGGGGTGGAGTTCAGCAGAGGTTTTCTTTGCGTCCAGACTAGCGTTGAGAATCAGGTAGCCAACAAAACCGGAGGCTAACGATCCGATTATGATGCCAAGCCTTTCGTCAAACAGCAGATCAACACCGGTCTCCTCAAAGGCCAGCGAACCGATAAAAAGGCTCATGGTAAAGCCGATTCCACACAAGGCTGCAGTACCATAAAGACTACGCCAGTTCATTCCTGACGGCATGCCGCATAACTTTAATTTGATCGCCAAGGCGCAGAGCCCGAAAATGCCTATCTGTTTACCAAAAAACAGCCCTAACGCGATTCCGAAAGGCACTCCGTGCAGCATTTGTTCAGCACCGACACCGGCAAGATCAATACCCGCATTGGCAAAAGCGAAAACCGGCAACACAAAGAATGCCACTACCGAATGCAAATCATGTTCCAGGCTCTTAAGCGGCGACTTGCTTTTATCGGAGCCTTCGTACATGGGAATAAACATGGCAAGCACGACTCCCGCCAGCGTGGCGTGCACACCGGATTTCAAGGTTGCAATCCACATCACAACACCAATCAGAATATATGGGCTCTTGGAAATTACATTTCGTCGGTTAAAGATATAAAGAATCGGAATGCAGCAGGCGACTATGCCAAGTGCTAATGCAGAAATGTTCGAAGTGTAGAAAACCGCAATTATGATTATTGCGCCGATATCATCGAAAATCGCCAGCGAGGTGAGGAATATTTTCAGCGACACCGGCACCCGCGAACCGAGCAAGGTCAGCACGCCCAACGCAAATGCTATGTCAGTGGCTGCCGGAATTGCCCAGCCTTTTAGCGCCACTGGATCGTCATAATTGAAGTAAACATAAACCAGCGCCGGCACCAGCATGCCACCTATCGCACCCACACCCGGCAGTATTATGTTCTTCTTATCGGCAAGTTCCCCTTCGAGCAGTTCTCTTTTTAACTCCAACCCGACCAAGAAAAAAAACACTGCCATCAGCCCGTCATTAATCCACAATAGCAGCGGCTTAGCGATCTCCAGGGGACCGACGCGAACTTCAACCGGGGTCGAGAGCAGCAGCTCATAATAGGCCGCCAGCGCGGTATTAGCAC
>JAHHOC010000288.1 GCA_018677115.1 Arenicella sp.
GATCAACACCAGCAGCGGACCCAGCAAAAAGGTCGGCATGCAGATACCGATCATCGCCATCGACATGGGAATGTAGTCCTGGGGGGAATTCGGCCGCAGCGCCGCCGAGACCCCGGCCAGCACACCGATAACAATGGCCACCAGCAGGGCGTAGAAAGCCAGTTCAGCGGTCGCCGGCAATCCGCTGATGATTAAGTCATGCACCGCCCAACCCGGGTACTTGAACGACGGCCCCATATCGCCACGCAACAGGTCGCCCAGGTAGCTGGTGTACTGTTGCCACATCGGCAGGTCCAGGTTGTACTTTGCCTCCAATGCGCGCTTGACTGCCGGAATCACCGGCTTGTCAGCATCAAACGGGCCACCCGGCGCCTGCCGGATAAGGAAAAAAGTAGCGGTGATTACCGCGAACAGAACCGGTATAGCCTGCAACAGGCGAATGCCAATGAACCTCAGCATCAGTGACTCTCCCCTGCTGCAGCCGCCCAATCGGGATCAAGCGAAACATAGCGCCAGTTGTAATAGGACATAATGTTAGGAGGCATACCCTTTATCGCCGGGTGCTTGAAATGATGACTGGCGTAAGTGTAGATGGGAATAAACGGCATATCCTCCAGTATCATTCTCTCGGCCTCCGCAAATGCCGCGTAGCGTTGCTCACGTGTTTTTGCCTGCGGAGCTATTTCCAATACCAATTCGTCATAGCGGGAATTAGCCCAACGTGTGCGGTTCAAGCCACTGCCTGACACCCACATATCCAGGAAACTGTTGGGGTCCACATAATCGGCAATCCAGCCTCCGCGGGAGATGTCGTAATTGCCCGTCGACTCATCATCAAGATAGACTTTCCAGTCTTTGTTCTGCAACCGCACATTGATATTTAATTCCTTGTTCCACATTTGCTGAACGGCGATGGCAATTTTGCGGTGCTGCTCATTACTGTTGTACTGCAACTCTACCTCTGGAAAACCCTCTCCATCAGGAAACCCCGCATCGGCCAGCAGGCGCCGCGCCTGCGCAGGGTCATAATCAAATAATTTTGGCGGTTGGTAGCCAAGCAGATTGGGTGGCGTTATCGTGTAAGCCGGCGTGAACAGATCGTTCAGGATTGTGCTGATCATTTTCTGCCGATCAATAGTCAGGGCCAGGGCCTTGCGCACCCGCTTGTCGTTAAAAGGCTCCCGCGATGTATTTAAACGGTAAAGGTAGGTGCCGGCATAGGGGGAAATGGAAATATGATCCGGTTTATTTTCCCGATACCAGGGAAGGCGTTCGATAAATGTGTCCTGGGTATAATGCAGCTGATCAGCGCGGAACATCCGCTCCACGTTGGGGCCGGTTTCGTAAGGGTAAAATATTATCTTGGCCAGCTTCACGCGCTCCGCATCCCAGTATCGGTCGTTCTTGTTAACGATCAGGTGCTTGTTCAGGCGCCATTCGTCCAGCAGGAACGGCCCGTTGGTGACAATATTTTCAGGACGCGTCCAGCGTGTATAGGATTCAGCCGGCTCCCCCCATTTCTCAATCGTCGGCCGGTGTACCGGGAAAGTCGAGTAGTGATCCAATAGCTGCAGGAAATACGGCGTCGGATTGTTTAATTCAACACGAAAAGTGTAGTCATCAATCGCCTTTATCCCTACCTCGGCAAAATCGGTGATCTCCTCGTTAAAGTATCTCTCCGCATTCTTGATCGGGAAGTACATGAACACGTACTGACTACCAAGGGCCGGCTGCAGGGCGCGCCACCAAGACCATTCAAAATCATGCGCGGTGACCGGGTCTCCGTTAGACCACACAGCATTGTCTCGCAATTTGAATACATAGACCCGGCCATCCTCACTGATCGACCAGCTTTCAGCGACTCCGGGCTCGATTTCCAGGGTATATGGATTCTTTAGCACCAGACCCTCAAACAAAGCCTGCACGATATGGTGTTCGGAAACACCGGTTACCACATGCGGGTCCACGCCCTGCGGTTCCGAAGAGTTGCCCATGTGGAAAACCTGCTGCCTGATTCCGCTGGCTACATTGCTCTCTCCGCGGGTGCAAGACGCTATAAGCAATGCAACGAAAATCAACTGAACTAATTTGATCAATGTGGGAGGACGCAGCGCAATTGAATATTTTTGCATTTGAAGATCAGAATCAGTGATGTCAGTCTAACGGTAAATAGCTGCGGATGGACTAAAGCGCTCTACTATCTTATATACGAATTCTCCGGTCAATCGCTTTAAGCCCTCCATCTCCTATGGCAAACTCCTTTACAAACGATAATAAGTTGTTAACTCCATAGCGCCCTGATATAACATGCAACGTCCGCCGCGCTTAGTTTTCCGTGAACCGGCTGCACAAAGTGCTGAAAAGCGGCACGCCATCAGCCTGCCCGGCAACGAAGGCTCAACAATACTAAAAACAGAACCTCACTATCTCATACAGGAAATTCCATGAACCAGACAGTTGATACCGCCTTGAATGAAGGCTTTTTTGGGCATCCGAAAGGATTGCAAACCCTGTTCCTCACTGAAATGTGGGAACGCATGAGCTACTATGGCATGCGTGGCTTGCTGGTTCTGTTCATGACCGCAGCCTTGCAGGAGGGCGGCCTGGCGCTGACCACTGCGACGGCAACGGCCATTTACGGTTTATACACCGCTTCGGTGTATTTCATGGGGCTTCCCGGAGGCTGGATAGCAGATCGTCTGATCGGCGGACAGAGAGCTATCTGGTACGGCGGCATCATCATTATGTCGGGCCATATTGTGCTGGCCATCCCCAGTCACGATACGTTTTTTATCGGTTTGATACTGGTAGTGCTGGGTACCGGCCTGCTTAAACCTAATATTGGCGCGGTAGTGGGCCAGTTGTACAGCCGTGAAGATCAACGTCGTGATTCCGGTTATGCGATCTACTATATGGGCATCAACGTCGGCTCGGTGATCGGTTATACCGTGTGCGGATGGCTGGCGCAAAACGCCGGCTGGCACTATGCCTTTGGCGCTGCTGCCATAGGCATGGCATTCGGCTTAGTTCATTTTCGCATGACGACGGACAATTTACAGGGCGTCAGTGCCGAACCTGCCGTGCATATGTCGCCGGAGGGTGAGCGCCGCAGTTGGATGATCATCATGGCCTTCCTGGTTGGGGTAGTGTTGGTAACCGCGATGACCATGACCGGCGCCTTGATTATTGATGCGCCCAGCGTGGCACAAAAAACTGCGGTCCTGTTCACGGCCGTGTTTTTCATCTATTTCGGCGTGGTTTATTTTCGCGGCAACCTGAACCAGACCGAGAAAAAAGGCATGTGGGCGCTGATGCTGGTGTGCGTCGCATCAGCATGCTTCTGGTCCGGCTTCGAGCAGGCCGGTTCGTCGTTGAACCTGTTCGCACGCGACTATACTAATCGTGTGATCGGCGGCTGGGAAGTGCCGATTATCTGGTTCCAGAATGCCAATCCGATATTCATTATATTACTGACTCCGTTTTTTGCCGCGCTATGGGTTAACCTGGGGCTGCGCATGGCGTCGCCCAGTTATGGCATCAAATGTGCGGTTGGCCTGATGATCATGTCCACCGGTTTTATTGTCATGGTGTTTGCTGCCCAGGTGGCAGCCGGCGGTATGCAGGCGGCACCTTTTTTCCTGATCCTGACTTACTTCCTGCACACCGTTGGGGAGCTCTGTCTCAGCCCCATTGCGTTGAGCGCGGTGAGCAAGTTGTCACCACAACGATTTATTGGCCAGATGATGGGCGTATTCGTGCTGACTTATTCAATCGGTAACATAATCGCTGGCTTGCTGGCGGGTAATTTTGACCCGAGTAATGTTGCGCAAATGCCGAATCTATTTAAACAAATCGCGACCTTTACGTTTGGCATAGGCGCGGTTGTGCTGCTGGTCGCATTGGTAAGTAGAAACTGGGAGGCTGAGGTTGAACATGCAAAAGACTAATATGAATTTATTCAAGATTTTCCTGCCGTGGTTATTGCTGGGCCTGGCTGGCTGCCAGCCTGCCAGTGAATCAACGCCTGACGCAGTTGTAGAATCCACGGAAACAGCAAAAGAATTCGTCGAGCGAATTCAGCAGGAAGGGCTCAAGCTAAGCAAAGAGACGAGTGCAGCGTTCTGGGTTCGTAATACCTATATTACTTCGGATACCGCCATACTGGCATCAAAGGCCGGCGAAAGGTCGCTGGAATTCGAAAGTGGAATGGTGAACCAGGCGAAAAAATATAGAGACGCCGACATGGATGCCGACACCGCGCGGGCGATTGAATTGATACTGCGCGGCTCGGCGGCACCGGCACCGGACGACGCCGCATTACGCGCTGAACTGGCGGAAATTCTCACCGATATGGAAGGCCAGTACGGTGCCGGCAAATATTGTGATGCAGATGGCAATTGCCGCCAATTGCAGGAACTGGAGAGCGTACTTGCCGAATCCCGCGATTACGATGAGCTGCTTGATGTGTGGCAGGGATGGCGTACCGTGTCACCGCCTTACCGCGAGCACTACCAACGTTTTGTTGAGCTGGCCAACCAGGGTGCGCAGGATTTTGGCTACGACAACCTGGCCGAGTTATGGAAATCCGGTTACGACATGGATACGCAGAGTTTTACCGAAGAAGCCCGCCGCCTGTGGGATCAGGTCAAACCATTTTACGATGAACTGCACTGCCATGTGCGCGCCACACTGAGTGAAAAATATGGCGCCGACAAGGTGCCGCTTGACAGCCCGATACCGGCTCACCTGTTGGGTAATATGTGGTCGCAGACCTGGGACAATATTTATGACCTGATGGAACCCTATGCGGGCGTGGCATCACTCGATGTGACTGCCGCCTTGAAAAAACAGGGTTATGACGAACTCAAAATGACAAAGACCGCAGAGGGCTTTTT
>JAHHOC010000298.1 GCA_018677115.1 Arenicella sp.
GCCCATCTGTGAACAGGTAGATATTGTCGGGTCGCGGTCGCATATCCATCGCCGCAGCAAACACCTGCTTCATATTTGTGCCGTTGGCGGGAATTGACTCATTAATGCCCTGCACCAGGGTAGTTAAATCCTGCCGGTTGCTGGCTTCATACCATTTATTAGTGTCACCCCCGTTAGCGGCCTTAATCTCTGTATTAAAAGTCCATACCTGAATGTCACTGCTCAGTGGAAGATTGGCCACCAGCCACTGCGCAATTGCCTGCGTACGTTGCCATTTCGGCGCCTTTAGTTTTAATTCGTCTGACATATTGCGGCGACGAATGATGTTAACAATAGTTTCATCCAGCATGCTGGCCGATGCGTCTATGAGGATCAGCACATTTTCACCATCGAGCGGGATTCCGGTGAGGTACTGGCGCTGGCCATCGCCGGTAAATTCATAGGCCTTGTTACCGGCCGGAACGGTTACCTCGAGGGCGGCTTTTTGCGCCTCAAGTTTGGCGATTTTGGCCTGCAGGCCGGGTATATCTATTTCGGAATCAGGGTTTATCTCCGCCAGCAGGCTTCTCAGCTCTTTCAACTCTTCCTCTATTTTGCGTGCCAGCCCCTGTGCGGTGACTGTTTCGTAGCTGATTTCACTGATCGTATTGCGTATCCGTACAAGCGTTTTCTCGCCTTCCAGTATTTCCTCTTCCAGCAGCGATATTTCAGCCATTACCTGGCGTTCATCTACCGTAGTCGGCGCATCTGTTATGTGTTTCAGCAACAGGAATATCAGTACCGCCGCGCCCAATCCACAAGACATGATGTCCAGAAAGGACAGGCTGAATGTCGAGTTAGAGCGGCGTTTGCGTGTCATCTTTAGCTCAATTAACTACTTGAATAACAGTGATCACCCCATCGGCCAGATTCGACCCAAGGCGGTCATTGGTTTGCAGGTTCTTACGCTCAGGGGCATTTACTATGAACACCTGGTCACTATCAAGCATGCTCTGGGTATTGGGCTGGCCGTCCTGGCTGAGTGAGAGCTGGTTATCATTGGTTGAAATGTGCGCCTGCTCCAGCGGAATGGCCAGCCCGGCATGAAGCAGATGGGTTACGCCGTTTTTCAAGTTCGCTCGCGGTTTCTCGACACCTGCTTCAACCTCAGCCGCTTTATTGCCACTCGAGGCAGCCATGGATATTTCAGTCGCGTAAATCAACTCACCGTCTGCGTCCGGCATTGTGTCGGGGACGCCTATTTGACTTAAATCTACCAGTAAGGTCACGCCATCCTGTTGCAGTACTTTGGGAATACTGTTGTCGAACAAGTAGTTTAGTTGAATAAAACTCTGCACAGCGGATTTAGCGGCGCTTGACAACAAGCCATCGAGCTGCGACTGAAGCGCGGCATGCCACTGTTTTGCATCTATATTCACACTGTGCAGCTTGCCCTGGTGCTCGACCAGCAAGCTTGTTTTACCCTGCTCCTCTATTTTTTGTGCCGCCTGCGGGATTTGGTCAAAAAGCTGCTGCTCGGTTTCAGCATAGTGCAATGGATCAAAACGATCGCTCTGAATGAAATTATGCTGCATCGATTTCAATAGCGAATCCTGCATTGCTTGCGCGCTGATCTCATGCAACACCTCTACATCGGTCAATCTGGCCATGCCGTTTTCTACCGTCACCTCGCTGCATACCGTTTGATGAAGCTGCACGTCCAGATAGCGGAATATGCCATCCCCGGTTGCCAGTTGGCTTACTACCAGCGACGCGGCATTGATCAGGGCAGCTACATGCAGTCCTGAGGCCTGCGCGACCCCCAATAATAATTTCAGGTTGGCGGCCTGGTAATGGGAAGGAACAACCAGTGCGACCTCATTGAGTGAGTGCTGTTGCTGCAATTCCCGCAAGTGACACCAGACCAGATCGGCCGCATGTCGCATGCCGGCAGCATTGGGTGCTATGGCACTCTCATCGCATTGCTGCCAATAGCGGTTATGTATTTGCTGCGGTGCCAAATGGCAGTGCTTCACCGCATTATTAAGTGGGTCGGTGTCAAAAAACACTTGTTCATCTTTCAACCAGGCATAGCCTTGCGAGCGGTGGATTTCCCTACCCTTGCGGATTAGCAAATTGTTGTCGCTGATGAATAATATGTCTGTCATCGGACTATGCCATTAACTCTGCAGGTGTCGAATCAGGTTGTTATCGCAATAATCCTGCGCTTCCAGCACCATTCGTTCCTGCATGAGGGTAAGTTGATAGGTTAAGAACATGATCAGGATACTGATAAGCAGGGCTACGAAGGTGGAATTAAAAGCGACGCCCAGGCTGGCTGTAACAGCGGCAATATTACCTGCCACGGCTTCGTGCGCGTTACCGAGGGCTTCACCGATCCCGCGCACCGTACCGATAAATCCAATGGAAGGAATGGCCCAGGTGATATAACGCACCATGGAGAGTTCTGAATCAAGACGGTCGGCTTCAGTATCACAGATATCACGCACTACATTGGAAACATCCTGGATTGACGCGCTCGCTCCGTAGCGGTTAAGTGCGCTGCGCAAAGCACGCGGCAGCAGAAAGCCGTTTTCGGGTTCGGGAAGCGCTTCCAGCGGTCGCGACAATTTACGTGCATCCTCGGGCAGAACGCGACGACCTTCTTCGATACTGACCAGCGATTGGCTTATCAGTTTGCGCTGCGCTAACACACGCTGTGCTTTCAGGCCCATAATTGACATCACCCATAGCGCCAGGATGAAGCAGGATTCCTGCTCATAATCTTTTAAAACCACCCATGCAGAACGCTTTATCGGCTTGGTATTACCAGTCGCCTGTTGTTCGGCAATTAGTTGACGCTCGCTTTCAAGAACCGCTTCAGCATTCGGCCTGACTAATCCGACATAGATTGTATGCACTACCAGAAAGGACAGTACCAAGGCCACAATCTGGTAAAAAAATTCGGATTTTTGAAAATTCATTTTGTCTCTGACCAGGTTGGTTTAGATATCAACGGGAAAAGGCACTGGAGAATCCTCCGAGATTTCCTCAGTTGGATTAAACACTGTTGCTTCGGGTTCAGGCACTGGTTTGTCTAGCTCCTCAGGCTGCTTTTCGGGGTCGTCCCCCGGTTGTTGCTGCTGTTGCTCAGCGTCCGCGGACGGCGGCACTTGCACGGGTTCACTCACCTGTGCCAATGCAGTATGCCAGTTCAAGCTCAATACTATTAAATAAATAATGTACCTGTTCATTGCCCGGGACCCGCATATCGCGCAATTCGAAAGCCTATATCATGCTTGCCTTTAGCAC
>JAHHOC010000314.1 GCA_018677115.1 Arenicella sp.
TTTCGACTGGGCGAAACAGGTGATCGATGGCCTGCGCGGAGATTGGCCAGAGTTGGAAGCAGTATTTGAAGAGCAGTACGATAGAAAGCCGTAGACCAGAAAAATCCCGAATTTTGTAGTTCCGGTAAGGCTCATGGTGATTCCTGATGAGCGAATGATTGGCGGGAAAGCCTCGTTATCCCCGAAGCGTTACCTCAATATGTCAACGATCACATTTAACCGCTGGGCAGATACCCCGATCACCTATTTGTGGTTGTTTCAGAACTACCACTCTATTCACCATTTATTCCGGCGTGTTCCGTTCCACTAATATCGTAAGGTGTTCCGGCAAATAGAACCGGTTATGCGCGACAAGGGTGCACCAATATACCGTATCGGTCATTAGTCGGATTGGCCACGAGCGTATGAGATTGCTTTGTTGCTTCGCTCCTCGCAATGACGGGGACCGTTAGGGGATTGCTTTGTTGCTTCGCTCCTCGCAATGACGGGGACTGATACGGGATTGCTTGGTCGCTTCGCTCTTCGCAATGACGGGGACTGATGCGGGATTTCTTGGTTGCTTCGCAGCTGCCGATGACGGGGATCAGGACAGGATAGCTTCCTTGTTATCTGAAGCGGGCTTCGAACTCCACAAAACTCTCTTCAAGCTGCGACTGCATTCTGGCCTTTTTGCTACTGGCGAGAAGTTCCTTACATTCTCCTGTAAGCGGTGACTGTCCAACCCTAGCGCGGCGGCATGGGCCGGTAAAGCGCTTATAGTCAGTGGAGTCAAACAGGTTTTGTCCGGGCTGAAAACTGTATGCCAGTGCATTGCGGGCCAGTTGCTTGATGTCACCATAACTCAATTTATAGGTTTCAACTGCCCGCTGGTACTCATGCGTTAAATCGATGCGTGATACCCCTTCGTCATCGGTGGACAGAGTCAGCGGTACACCGTGTTCCCGATACAGATTGAACGGATGATAATCGCCGGATACGCCGAGAATGACCTCATTGCTGGTGAGGTTAATTTCGACCACAATGCCTTCATTGGCCATTCTTTCCAGCAATTCGTCACGCTTCGAATCATAAATAATATCGATGCCGTGACCAATTCGCCTCGCGCCGGCAATTTCAATTGCCTCGCGCACGTGAAACCCCAGCTCTTCCGGTGGTACCAGGCCCAGCGTTAATTCACCGGCATGCAAGGCTACCTGCCGCTGCTGTTCAGGCAAATCCTTGGTTTCCTCGGCGATCATCTGCATCTGCCAGCTGTAGTCGCGAAGGCTGACCGGAGCATTTTCCGGAGCAACAAAGTTCAGGCCCACCACCCGTGGGTCGCGTTCCATCAAGCGTACTGCAAGTTTGGTTTGTGCCCGCACCTGCGGACGGGGGAAAGTACGAAGTACCTGGGCAAGATAAGCAACCTCAACATCACAGGCCGGATCCGCATCCTCCCGGCCGCAGGACTGCAATTCCCTCCGGCGCTGTTCTGCGGAATCTATAATCGCCATGGCTTCACTAGCGATCTGGTCTATGGCCAGGTCATAGGCCATTTCAGTTTCCTTATCTTGGCCGGGAAACTTACCAGCTGTGGCACGCGCACTGCCCATTCCCCAGGATTGCATCAGCTCAAGGTAGTATGTGTTCTGTCGGGCAGCACGCAGCGAGGCCTCACTTAACATGTCACCCTCTCGGCCAACGCTGGCTAAATAGAACAGCGGGAATGTCGAAAAGAACTGCACATTTCCCGCTACCGGCCGCATTTCATAGTTGCGGATCGAATAGGCGTCGATCAACTGCTCGACGACATCACCATTGGATGCAATTGATGCGACGGCCGGGCGGTCATTTTCGGGGTCACAGGGCGGTGCAGATATCCGGTGACTTGCCAGACTCACGCAACGGCCATCTTCTGCGGCCCAGCGAATCATGTTTTCAGCATAGACCGCGCCATCGATATGATTATGCAGGTCGCCGCCTTTTGGAAAATGAAACAGGAACTGTCTCAATTCCACCGGGTCCAGCCGGACTCGGTTAAATTCCTGTTCAGCGCTGCGCTCGCTGGCGTGCGAGGAGAAGGGGGTTAACGCCAGTGTGAAAACACTTAATAAACAGGTGTGTAGCAGACTTCCCATGCGCCAAACTTTCATCGTAAACCCTCTATTGGTAACACTGTGTATGGACGGGAGCTGGCAGCATTATTTCAGTACCGGAAGTGAGAAGTCAGCTGTGCCAGCGGCCCCGTCCGGCCAACGCTGGGTAACGGTTTTCAGTTTGGTATAAAACCGCACACCTTCGGTACCATGCTGGTTAAAGCCACCGAAAGCTGACCGTTTCCAGCCGCCAAAGGAGTGATACGCCAGCGGCACTGGAATGGGCACATTGATTCCTACCATGCCGATATCAGCACGAACCGCAAACTCGCGTGCAGCTTTACCGTTGCCGGTGAAAATCGCCACGCCATTGCCGTATTGATGTTGCGATGCCAGCTCAAGGCCTTCGTTTAATGTGTCGCAGCGGACAATTTGCAGAACCGGCCCGAAGATCTCATCCTGATAACTGCGCATACCTGCAGTGACATTATCGAATAGAGTGGGTCCGATAAAGAACCCCTTGTCATAGTCTGGCAATACCAGATCACGGCCATCTACCACAAGCTCGGCACCCTCTTCGACACCGAGCGCAATATAGTCGCATATTCTCTGTTTGTGCTCGGCGGTGACCACAGGTCCATAATCGGCATCCGGATCGTTACTGGCACCCACCTTCAATGCGCTGATCTGGGGCAGCAGTTTTTCGATCAGTGCGTCCGCCGTGCCTTCACCAACTGCCGCTGCCACCGATATCGCCATACACCGTTCACCCGCCGAGCCATAGGCAGCGCCGATGATGTCGGCAGCCGCCTGGTCGAGATTCGCGTCGGGCATAACAATGGCATGGTTCTTGGCACCACCCATTGCCTGCACGCGTTTGCCGTTCCCGGTGCCACGGCCGTAAACATACTGCGCGATGTCTGAGGATCCGACAAAGCTGATAGCGCCGATGTCAGGGTGATCGAGAATCGCATCAACCGCTGTCTTCACACCGTTGATCACATTCAGCACGCCAGCCGGGGCACCTGCTTCAACAAACAACTCGGCCAGCCGATGCGGTACTCCAGGGTCTTTTTCGGCAGGCTTGAGGACAAAAGTATTGCCGCAGGCGGTCGCCACCGGGAACATCCACATAGGGATCATGCCGGGAAAGTTAAATGGAGTGATTCCAGCAACCACACCCAACGGCTGGCGCATTGAATACATATCTATTTCCGGACCCGCACCCACAGAATATTCCCCTTTCAGCAAGTGCGGTATTCCGCAGGCAAACTCAACTACGTCGATGCCCCGCTGTAATTCGCCATGCGCATCGTCAATAACTTTACCGTGCTCGCTGGACAGAAGTTCGGCCAATTCCGTCTTATGCTGTTCCAACAGATCCTTGAAATTGAACATGACCCGGGCCCGTACTTGCGGGTTTAATGCCGACCAGGCTGGAAACGCAGCAACAGCAGCAGCCACGGCACTATCAACTTCAGAGGCATCGGCCAGCGGCACCTGACCCGAGACCTCGCCAAGCGACGGGTTGTATACGTCAGAAAATTTTCCTGAGATGCCGTCAACGGACTCGCCGTTGATAAAGTGCTGGTGGGTGATCATAGCGTTATCCTAAATTTTCAGGTGAAGCTGGTGTGCGCAGTTGGAAATCAACTGCCAGGCGAACATTATAAACCGTACCAGAAAGCATGTTTCATTGCCGAGACTGCTGACTGCGGATTTCCAGCACGTGCGGTTGTCGCCAGTGAGCATAACCCAGCGCCAGCGCAGCATAGACTGCAAAGGCAATCAGGTGCTCGGTGCTGATATAGTCAACAAAGCTCAAATAGGCCCCATAGGCGTAAATAGCCAGCGCCACCAGTGGAAGCGTTTTCATTGCCGGTACCGGCAACTTAAACGGCGCCGCGGCATAGGCCGCCGGATTGCGGGTATTCAGGTTGAACAAAGCCAATGCAGGAATGATACCGAAAACAATACCGACCACATTGCCGAGGATGGTCACATAATTCAAGGTGAGCCCCGTGACGATTGGCAACATGCCGACCACATAGAAAAGCGTCAGCAGGATATACGGTGTACCCC
>JAHHOC010000326.1 GCA_018677115.1 Arenicella sp.
GCCTGGTGTTGGTTAGAGGGCGATCTTTTTTCATGTCACGGAATCATGGGTGCACAAGAGCTTAACACCGAGGTTAGAGGCCGCGCATCAGCGAAATAAGTAAACTCAAACTATTATGCAACAAAACACGGTTCATCCTGTGAATAGACTCAGTGCCGATCCAGCGCACCGGCTTAACCACTGTCAATAATAATCGCAATCGGGACAATAGCCTACCATCGAGATTACTGAGAGATAACACTTTTTTTGAGTCGCTTTTAACCGATAATCCGCTTGTTAGGCGGCGTTTGTTTACACACTATACACGGCTGTAAAGATATTATATTTTTGTATACATATAAAAAACCAAATTGGAAATCTCCAGCACACCACGCAAAAGTGTTATCAAATGCATCATGCTGTGTAGGGTGACTGTGAGTGCGCAATCTGAACAGGTCGATAAAGATGCTGCTAACAACATTTGCGTCCAAAATTAAACTAAGCTTCGCCTGCATCTGTGTTTTTTGAAATTGCAGTAAGGCTGCTTAAAAACAACTGGAGAAATTATGAAACTTAAAATTTTATTAGACAAGTATTTGAGCATTGCGTCCGCCGGGCTGCTCGCCTGTGCCCTGTCGGTTGGCTTACCGCAGAGCGCCATAGCTCAGTCTGGTGCTTCATCAAAGCTGCTCGAAGAGGTTGTCGTCACCGCGCGTAAACGTGAGGAATCCTCGTTTGATGTACCGTTGGCGATATCCGCGCTAAACGCAGAGCAGCTCGACATACTCAAGGTGCGGGACATTCAAAGCCTGTCGGTAGGTCTGCCCAACGTGGCTTTTGATGATATCGGCACAACCCGCGGCGTAGCCAACTTTTCTATTCGCGGTCTGGGAGTGAACTCATCAATCCCGAGTATCGACCCGACCGTCGGTACCTTCGTGGACGGTGTCTATCTGGGCACTAATGCCGGCACTGTATTCGACGTATTCGATCTCGCGAGTATTGAAGTCCTGCGCGGCCCGCAGGGAACATTATTCGGTCGCAATGTCACCGGCGGCGCAGTATTGCTGAACACCAAACTTCCCGGTGACGAATTCGAAGCACGCGCCAAACTGTCTGTTGAAGGCGGTGGTGAAGATCTTAATACCTATCTTATGGGTAGTGTCGGTGGGCCGGTGAGTGACACGTTGGGTCTGCGCTTGAGTGTTTACAATAATCAGGATGATGGCTATTTCGAGAACCAGTTCAACGATGAATCTCACGGTGAACAGGACACATTGTCGATTCGTCCATCATTGGTGTGGACGCCGAGCGATAATTTCAGCCTTACCCTGCGTTATGAATACTTCGATTCTGAAGGTGACGGCCCCTCTGCGCAGAACCACATTAACGGATCAGGCGTGACCAATGCGGCAACTAATTTCGATCGTGATTCGTTGGATTTTTCGATTGATGAAGAAGGCTTCCTCAACACCCGCTCAGACTTTTTTAACGCACGCTTTGACTGGGATCTTGAGAACGGAACCGTGACCGGCATTTTCGGCCGCAAGGAGCTTGATCAGGACGGAGTATCGGATATCGATGCCACGCCTCTCAGTCTGTTCCATGCCTTGGTTGAACTGGAAACCGAGCAGACCAGCTTCGAGTTACGGTACACCGGCGACCTTTCCGATCGCTTGAAAATAACCACCGGCGCATTCCTGTTTGAAAACGACCTTTTGTATTATGAAGGCCGCCGTTTGCTTGGCCTGGTGGCTCCACCGGGATTTTTCGGCCTGACCCAGGATGGTGGTGGCGACCATCGCGTTGAAACTCAAGGCGCCTATATCTCGCTCGACTATGCGTTGAACGACGCACTAACACTTAACGTCGGCGCCAACTACACCGACGAAGAGAAGAATGTTCAGATTGCTTCACTGGTGCGCAATATCAATAGTATCTGTAATGTGATTGATGGTAGCTGTCCGTATGATTTTTCGGATTCAGAAAGCTGGGACAACTTTGCCCCCAAACTCGGTTTCACCTATGACTGGACTGATCAAACCATGGTGTATGGCCACTGGACCCGCGGTTATCGCTCCGGGGGCTATAACCTGCGCAACACCGCTATTGATACCGTCAACTTTGGGCCGGGCCCGTTTGACGAAGAGAAAGTAGATAACCTGGAATTGGGTTTTAAAACCACGTTCGATAACGGCGGACGCCTGAGCGGGGCGGTGTTCTCCAATTCAATCGACGACATGCAACGGGAAATCAACCTGGCGGACCCGATCGCCGGCGTGGTCCAGGTAATCCGTAATACTGCCGATGCAGACATTCTCGGCCTTGAGCTGGATGGCCTGTTTCCAATTACCGATCGTCTGTTATTAAACGCGTCGATCGGCCTTATCGACCCGGAATACGATAACGTTACATTTGACTTGAATGGTGATGGCGCCATCAACGCTGCAGATGAAAACCTTAATTTACCGCGCGCGGCTGATGTGACCTATGCTATCGGCCTGACGCTCGACTCTGATATCGGTTCCTGGGGAACAGCCTCATCGCGTATCAACTTTGCCTACCGGGATGACTCAGCCTACACCGACAATAACCTCGGGACCATCAATGAGCAGAGCATTCTGGATATCGGAGTCGATTTCTATTCGGATGATGGCCGATGGCAGTTCGGTGTCTTCGGCAAGAACCTGCTGGATGAAGTCAAGCACGGCGGTGACACACAATTGCCGTCCTTGCTGGGTCCCATACCGCTGGGCGGTACCTTCTCGCCGCTGGCCAAAGGCCGCATTGTAGGCGTTGATGTGACCTACAACTTCGGTATGTAGATCAACGGGCAATCCGATGTCTAAAAACGGTCTCGCGCGTTGCGCGGGGCCGTTTTTTTATTCTCAAGCACACTAAGGAGCGCACACCACGTTGGATCAAATCACGTTCTCTCTTGCCGCTAGGTGCAGGATGCCTGGTATATCGACTCGATGGATGCGTCCAGCATGTCATTAAATTCGGCATCGCTTTGCTGTGCTGAGAGTCCTTCGGTCAGACCACGGGAAAAACTGGCGATCATGCCGTGATTTTCTTCGAGACGCCGATTAGCCTCTTCGCGACTGTAGCCGCCGGAAAGCGCTACCACGGCGAGAATATTTGGATGCTTGATGCAGTCTGCGTAGTAGTCCGGCTCTTCGGGCAGGGTCAGTTTAAACATCACCTGCTGACCATTTTCAAGTTTGTCGAGATGCGCAAGCAATTCGTCCCGCAGAATTTTCTCTGCCGCGGCTTTCTCCGGGCTGTTGATGTCGATTTCCGGCTCGATAATCGGCACCAGCCCTGCATCCAGAATTTGCTGGCCGATCTCGAATTGCTGCGCGATGATTTTATGTATGCCGGCCGCGTTCGCCAACTTGATGACCGAACGCATTTTGGTGCCGAACACATTTTGCGCACGGGCTTTGGCCAGCAAATCGCTTAAACCCGGAATCGGTTTCATCAGCTGTACCCCGTCCGCTTCGTCAGCCAGGCCTTTGTCAACTTTCAGAAACGGCACGACATTATTATTTTCCCATAAGTAGTTCGATGAGCTTTTGCCGTTGATTTCCCGATCCAGCGTATTTTCAAACAGGATAGCGCCCAAGATTCTTCTACCGTTAAATACGGGACTGGTAATGATGCGAGTGCGCATGTCGTGTACAACGGAGAACATTTCCTCGTCGTCTTGGTATGCATCTTCACCGATGCCATAGATTTTTAGCGCCTTCGGCGTGCTGCCGCCGCTCTGATCCAGCGCTGCGATGAATCCCTTGGCAGCACGTACTTTATTGAGTTGATCTTGTGAAATTGACATTGCGTTATATACCCTTTGTTGGTGTTTGCACGAGCCTCGCCCGTATGGCTGGACGGTATTTTAGCAGAAGTGAATAAAAGGAGTCAGAACAGATCTATAGCATTATGAATGCTGTGCTCTAAACATGGTCGCTGATCGGCAGCTCCCGAATCCGTTTACCTGTGATTGCAAAAATCGCGTTGGTTAGTGCCGGCGCGATTGGCGGTGTGGCGGGCTCGCCGGCGCCGCCCATCTTCTCACCGCTATTGATGATCTCCACCTCAATATCAGGTGCGTCTTTCATACGCAGCATGTGGTAGTTGTGGAAATTGCTTTGCACCACTGCGCCTTGATCGATATCGATCCTGCCGTATAAGGCTGCGGTAAGACCATAGATAATGCCGCTCTCCATTTGAGCTTTGAACGCGTCCGGACTGACCGCAAAGCCGGCGTCGGATGCACAGTACACCCGTTCTACTTTCGGCTTACCGGAACTCATGTTCAGGTCAACGACTTCGGCGACGATGGTACCAAACGATTGGTGCAGGGCGATGCCCTGTGCCCAGCCTTCAGGTAATGTTTTGCCCCAGTCTGCCATTTTTGCTGCTGTTTGCAGCACGTTCAGGAAGCGTGGCTGATGCTGCAACAGACTGACCCTGTATTCAAAAGGGTCCTGGCCAGCGGTGTGCGCAAGCTCATCGATAAACGACTCGGTGAAAAACGCGTGTTGCGTATGATCCACACTGCGCCATGGGCCAAATGGAATATGCGTAGGGCTGCCGGTGTAGTGCACAAATTGATTTTCGATGCTATAGGGAATCGTGGGTGCTTCAACCGGCTCATGTTTGT
>JAHHOC010000355.1 GCA_018677115.1 Arenicella sp.
TGCGTCCTCTTGCTGGCGCCCTGCTGATACCGTATCTGTTTTGGGTCAGTTTCGCATCTGCGCTCAACTATTCTGTTTGGCAGCTCAACCCCCATGTTCTGGGTTAGCCCGCTTATTCAAACTGCGCACATTATGTAATATGAATACCCGTAATCGTCCTGATATGCTCTGAAGAGATTCATTTCTTCTTCAGTATCATTAATCACAGCCTGCATGACATCATCAGCAGTATCTTTTAATGCCGCGATATTTTCACGAAGAGGATCATAATAATTGTCCCACCAGGCTATTGATGGCAAGCGATGCACCGCAACAACCTTGAATCCTGATGAGTTAATCAAATCATTATTTTCCGATTCAGTCTTGATGCCCGGATAAGCATGCTTCATATATTGCGCCACGACATCCGGGACTTTATTTGAAAAGTAATTCATTTCGGAAATCACCGCGACTCCATTCGCCGCCAGAAACGGTCTCCATGCTTTCAGCGCGCCTTCAAAGCTTATGTTATAGGCAGCGCCTTCAGACCATAGAAGATCGATTGAGCCTGGCTGCCAGTCCAGTTTACCCATGTCGCACTCGATAGGCTCGATCAAATCCTGCAAGCCCTCCTGCGCGGCTCGGCGCATCATTTGATCCAGGAAGACTTTTGAGAAATCTACCGCTTTAACTTTGGAGTGAAACTTCCGGGCAAGAATTAAAGCGCCCGCGCCCGCACCACAACCTATATCTGCAATTGCAGGATTCGCGGGCAGCTCGGGTAGTTGGTTGATTATGAAATCAGAGAAATCCGGATCACCCGGCCCCTGCCTTTCAAGGCCGATATGCAAGCTTATAAGCGCTTCGATATATTGCTCAAACCCTTCCATTGGATGCTCCAGCGATCAGTATCCAGTTAGCGTGATGTTTGCTCAATATAAGAGCGGAGAAAAATTTTTCAAGCTATCGATCTGGTCAAGATTCGACTCTATACATCAGCACCATGACTGCTCAAATGATTGGCTTGTTTATTATTAAGCACCCACTCATAGGCCTCTGCCTCATTTTTAAATGCACGTATATACTTTTTAGGCATTTTCCCGAAATTCCTGTAAGCCGCATAAAGCTTGACAAGGTTCACCGCCAGACTGGTGCTGACAATAAATGCTACGCGTGTATCGAGCCTGTCTTGATCAGTGTTTGAGGCGGTTTTCCCTATATTTTTCAGCCCTTTTATGCTTATTTTGAATGTTGGTACATCCCTGAAATCCACAACATCATCATAACCAAGACACCTGGTATCGTTTTGAATTACCACCTGGTAGTTTTTCAATGCTTGCAACAAGCTATCGTCCGTCGCCTCACCAATCCATTTCGTGACAATAATTTTTCCCTGATTGTCTATGTGGTGTTGAGCTGGCATTTCCTTATGCATAACCTCCATCTTAAATAGCGTGCGTTATAGCGCATGCCGTAATCGAACACACTGTTAACATGGTTTTTTCTCAAGCCAGCCAATCGCTTCGTCTTTACTGGTGAAATGCTGAATAATAAATTCAGTCATATAAGTATACAGGCTGAGCAGGTGCGAGTCATAACCAACCAGGTGAGGCTGGCATAAAAATGCAATATAGACTTTATTAAGTTCGTTTTTCTTAAGATCAAAGGCCAATTGTTTGATTTGATTCGGGGGAACCTCCCTTCGCTCAACCGATGTCTCATCCAACAGAACTTTTCTGCAATTCACGCTGGAGCACTCCTTGCCGATGCGCGCGAGAATCTCCTGGGCGCGCTCGAAAGTTATAAGCTTGTCCGAGATACTGACGAGCAAATAATCATCCTGGCAGGTAAATGTTATATTTCCGTTCATATATCTGTTAATAAACTCAGTATCGATAAAGAGCGGGCCGCCTGGCGCAAAAGATGCGAAGCGCAATATAAGCCCGAACGAACGCCTTGTTACCTATTTACTACGACCTCGTTCTAAAAGCAAATGCGAGTATAGCGGTAAAAAAGTCCACCAACCAGTAAAAAGGGGACGCTACCCTTATTATTCTGCAACAGCCGCCTTGAGCATGCCAGATGCACCAATAATTATTAATATGAAGCAATGGAATTGCGATGCCCGATTCGCCCGAACTCTATTCACCGG
>JAHHOC010000379.1 GCA_018677115.1 Arenicella sp.
CATATTGTAGCGGCTGCCCGCATCACCATGCGTCATTACTACTACAGGCCGCGGCAGATTGACGTTCGCCAGCGGTGCATTTTTGAAACTGCTGCGCTTACGGGTAAACAATTCATCGATGGCCGCATCGATTTCCGCCTGGGTCACACCTTCAACTACGGAGTCAGGAGTGAGATGAAAAAACGTGGTTTCGGTCATCATCAGCCGGTGTACATCTCTGTCGCCAAATACGTACTCGCCATAAGTAGCACGTTTGTATTTTCCGCTTTGCGCAACCTCATGGTCGACCGGGTACCAGATTTCAGTGATCATTGAGCGGACGCCTACATTGACTCCGCCGACGCTGTCATAAGGGCGTGAATTATCGTGCATAAAAAAGGTTTTATTGCCGACTGCGAAAGGCGTTAGCGGCGCAGGTTTCCCAGTCTGTGTCGCGGAACCGGGGCCAGTTGTCTGACAGGCGGCCAGCGCCATAATGACGACCAGGCTGAGGAGCAGTTGATTGAGTTTAGGCATAAGCTTATTGATCGTGTTGGTCTAGTGGATGCGGGCACCTTGCGCGAGCAGGGTTTTTTGTAACTTGCTGATGTCGACCCCGGCAAAGTCGACCTTGTCTTGTAACGAGAGGGCTGCGGCTACGCCGGCACCCTGGCCATTCACCGCACAGCACATCATATTGCGAACTGCAGCGTGCGAGATCTGATCGCCGCCAACGCTACGGCCAGTCACAATCAGGTGCCTGACTCCCTTGGGCAGCATAGCGCGGTAAGGTAATTGGAAATAGCGTCCCGTGGTCGGCAGGATCAGTACACCGTAGCCATCGATGAATTCAGGAAAAATGCCGATGCTGTCCTCGAAGCGGCCTTGTTCACGCACGTCATTTTCTGTCATGTTATAGACAGCATCTATCTTGCGCGTGTCACGTACTCCAAGGGTCATGCCGAAGTTGCGTAACTTGGCAGTTTCGCAGCCGGGGTTGAATTGTTTCAGCGCTTCAATCGCCAACATCGCCTGCCGCCGGCCCTCTATTTCACCACGGGTTAAATCATCCGGGTTAGTGCCGTCAAGATTGTTCAGGTGAACCAGGTTTAAATAACTGAGGTCGCCTTGTTCGGTAATCGCGCCCCAGGTGCCGGTGATAGTGTTGAGGTTTGCGGGAATCAGGCCGGACTCGATGGCTTTCTCAAAAGGTTTCTTCAGGTAGGGAGAAAACATGTGGTCCTCCTTGCCGGAGGTTTCCATCTGCCAGTCTGGACCGCACCAGTCGCTGTAGGTGTGTGGGTCAGCTTTAACCGCTTCAATAAAGCGCTTTTTATCCACGCCGTTGATGGAGAACATCACTGAGCAGGCCATCATCTGTTCAACCGGGGTTTTGCGCATCATGGCGCCAGCGCGGTGTGCGATATCTGCGTCACCTGTGGCATCAATAATGCGCTCGGCGAGGATTGCCTCACGGCCCGCCTTGCTTTCAACGATCACACCTTTGATTGTGTCGCCCTCAACAATCGGCGCAACCATGGTGCGATGCAGCATCGGCGTGACCCCGGCTTCCTGTACCAGCACATCGGCCACGTATTTGAAGGCCTCACCATCAATAGCATGGCTGTCTGATTGCGGTTCCGGTACCGCCGCGCCCATCGATTTGGCGCGCTCCTCAAATTCAATGCCGATGCCCTCGCTATCGATAGTCTGCTCATGGCGGTACCAGGCGAAGCCTTCGACTCCGACCTGCGTCAGGTTGCCACCGAAACATCCGTATCGATCGAGCAGTGTGGTTTCCGCTCCGGCGCGCGCGCTGGCAAGGGCTGCGGCCAACCCGCCGGGGCCACTGCCAACCACCAATACGCCGGTTCGGTGGATAACATCAATCTGGCGTTCAGGCTCGGTGATCGTGTTCATGCGCTTAATTGGTTGATGCGGGGGGTTTAGATTGCTACGATGCTTAGGCACCCGTAACGGAGTTATTGCAATGATCGGTTAGCGTAGCAGATTGTAACGATGCTGCGCCACTCGCAATGACTGCCTGCTGGCATTGCGAGCTGCAGGTAGGGCAAACCAATCATTCAAGCGGAATGATTGTGCCCATATTCATCATGCCGTTGGGATCAAATGTTGTTTTGAGGTTCTTCAGCAAATAATAGGAAGAACCGTATTCATCCTCAATCCACGGCGTGCGGTGCTTACCGACGCCATGATGGTGACACATAGAGCCACCCGCTTTAATGGTTTCCTCGACGATGATTTTTTTGATCGGCAAATGGTATTTGGTGATCTCTTCAGCCGGCTGACAATCTTTCACATCATAAAAATACACAAAATACATATTGGTGCCATTCAGGTAGCTGTGTGAGGAGTGGCCACCCACCAGGGTCAGGTCGGGAATTTCAGTACGAATTCTATGCATGCATATCTGGTAAATTTCGTGCACGTTGCTCCAGCTGGCGGCAATCTCGGTGGTGCTGCAGACGTTTTTGGTTTCCATGATTTCCTTTTTTTCCTCCGCCAGCATCGCCGGATCCCAGTTCAGGTGATCAA
>JAHHOC010000410.1 GCA_018677115.1 Arenicella sp.
GACCTTTCCGGTGCGCCTGGAAGATACTCCGGCGTTTCTGGATTTTCCCGGGCTCAACCGTCGCCTGAACTACGGGGAAGAGGTTTTTGTCGGCTACCGCTGGTACGATAAGCGCAAGATTGCACCACTGTTCCCATTTGGCCATGGCTGTCTTACACCACCTTCGAATATTCAAATCTGGTGCTATCCAGCAAAGAAATTACCGACTCGGACACCTTGCAGGTCTCCTGCACGGTGCGGAATGCGGGTTCTATAGAAGGTAAGGAGGTCGTGCAGCTTTATGTCTCGGACAGAAAATCACGCCTGATCCGACCACTCAAGGAACTTAAGGCTTTTACCAAGGTTGCGCTTGCCCCGGGAGAGCAAACCGAAGTTGACTTTGAATTGCAGCTAAGGGACTTCTGCTATTACGACGAGGCGTTTGACTCGTGGATAGCCGAATCCGGCGATTTTGATCTGCATGTCGGCGCTTCGGTGCAGGACATCCGTTTGAGTGGCCGGGTCACACTTGACGCGCAGCGAAGATGGCCAGTTCATTTTGATGAACGCACCACCCTGCGGGAGTGGATCCGTTATCCTGCAACAAAGGAAGTAATCTATCCGGTGGTGGAGGACTTTTTTATGCAAAACCCGAGCGAATTTGAGGGCGACCTGATGGATTTTAAAATCAAGGACGACTTTTTCCTGGATCTGCCGATGATCAAGTATGTGGGCATTTCAAAGGGCATGATTACTGAACAGCACATCGGCAAAGCGTTGCAGGCCGCCAGCCGGATGAGCGTGAAACTATAGCTGGGCAAGCTATGGCGTCACTGGCGCTCGTTGTCTCTTTGACCACCAGTAAACCGGTAATCCGGCGGCCAACAAGATACCGCCTTGCAGCGCGACCATCGCGCCTGACCCGACTATCGCAAACAGTGAAAACGCCAGCGCTACGAGCGCGATCAGGGTTGATGCCGGTTTAATTTTTGTGCCGGAGCGGCGGTCTTTACGCTGCATCACCAGCTCCGCCAGTGAGCACACGGTGTAAGGCAGCAACACCGCCAGTGTGGACAGCATGATCAGTGCCTTAAACGCGCCAACCAGTCCCTCTGAGTAGTTCATAACCACCAGCATCGATGAAATGAAGCCGGAGAAAACCACTGCAGTGGCCGGTATATCATTGGCGTTTAAACGGGTAAAGCGGCGGGGAAACAGGCCGTCCTGCGACAGCACACGCGGCATGATGCCAACGATAAACACATTGCCGTTGAGATTACTGATGATTGACACCAGTGCGCCCACGGCAATAAAA
This sequence comes from Arenicella sp., assembly GCA_018677115.1. Classification (GTDB taxonomy): domain Bacteria; phylum Pseudomonadota; class Gammaproteobacteria; order Arenicellales; family Arenicellaceae; genus Arenicella. The sequence goes on from JAHHOC010000410.1 coordinate 1,295, forward strand.
CCGGCCCCCCAGGGTCCCAGTATTACTGATGCCGCTGCAGCCAGTGGGGAGCTCGATTGCGCTAACTCACCGACCGGCACCAGGGTCATAACCCCCCAGGACAAAATGATATAGACCACGGTGGCGGTTAAAGTGCCGGCGATTAAGGCCCGTGGAATATTCTTCTCAGGTTCAATCACATCGTCAGCAGGCAGGGTGATGGCCTCAATGCCGACATAAGCCCACATGGTGATCATCACCATCTCTGAGATCAGGAACAGGGTGTTTCTGTCGGTGGTGTTTTCCACCACTGTATTTGAGATATCGCCGAGCAGCAGTCCGCCGACGGCAATCACCAGTAGCGGCAGTAGTTTTAACAGTGACGTGATCAGCTGGAAAGTACTGGCCGTTTTAACTCCGGAAATATTAATCGCGGTTGCCAGCCAGATTAATATCAAGGCGACGCTGGCGCTGACAAAGGCCTGTTCCGCCATCACAGGTATAAAAAAACTCATGTAGCCGGTGGCAGCAATCGCCCCCGCGGGCACCGCGGCCAGGATGCTAATCCAGTAGCCCCAGGCAATCAGGAAACCGGCCAGGTCACCAAATACCTCGCGCGTGTAAGCATATAAACCGCCCTCTAAGGAAAACCGCCGGGCCAGCATGCCCAGCATCAGGGCGATGAATACGGTGCCCATCCCCGCCACCACCCAGCCGGCAACGCTCAACGCGCCGTAGGGTGCCAGTACCGCTGGCAACATGAAGATACCATTGCCGATCATGACGCCGATCACCAGGCCCCAGCTGCGCCAGAACCCCATCACTCTTTTCATTATTATTCCGCAGGATCAGAAAGTGTCGGATCGATTATGTCCTGTTCTGTTGCGGCTGTCTTATGTTTATATCCGTGGCTCTTTTTTAACGGAATCGTCAGAACCGAAACC
>JAHHOC010000415.1 GCA_018677115.1 Arenicella sp.
CTGAATGAACTACACAGGATAATTATGACCATTAATAAAGTAGCAGTGATTGGTGCCGGCACCATGGGTTCAGGCATTGCCGGGCAGGTAGCCAACGCAGGCATCGAAGTCTGGTTGCTGGATTTGCCGACTGATGACAATCCCAATGCACTGGCTGAGCGTGGTGTTGAAAGATTGCGTGACAGCAACAGCCCCGGGTTGATGAGCAAGGAGTTTGAAAAGTACATACATGTGGGCAACACAAGGGATGATTTTCAGCAACTGGCGGACTGCGACTGGATAGCAGAAGCGGTAGTCGAGCGGCTGGACATTAAGCAAGAGTTGTATAAGAAGTTGCACCAGGTTTGTCACGACCGCGCGTTGATCAGTTCAAATACCTCCAGTATTCCGATAAAGCTATTGGTCGAGGATATGCCGGGCAGTTTCAGGCAACGCTTTGCGATCACTCATTTCTTCAATCCAGTGCGTTTTATGCCGTTGCTTGAGCTGGTACGTGGCGAGGAGACCAGTGCAGCGGTAATCAACGAACTGGGCGAGTTTTGTGACAAGAAATTAGGTAAGGGGGTTATTGACTGCCGTGATACCCCGGGATTCCTGGGCAACCGTGTAGGCTGTTTTGCTATTCAGTGTGCGCTGCAGGCGGCCAATGAAATGGGTTTAAGCCCGCTCGAGGCGGATGCCATTTTTGGCAGGCCAATGGGTATTCCAAAAACCGGTGTGTTCGGATTATATGATTTGATTGGCATTGATTTAATGTCAGATGTGGCCCAGAGCCTCGTTAATACACTGCCGGCATCGGATGCATTTAATATCGAAGCGGAAAAATTGCCGCTAATGGTGCAGATGATTGCCAATGGCCAGACCGGTAACAAGCAGGGCCAGGGGTTTTACCGCACTGTGAACGATCGGCGAGAAGTCATCGATTTGGCTTCCGGTGACTATGCAGTCGCCGAGCGCTTGAATATTCCGTTAGCGGATCTGGCTGAAAAGGAAGGTGTTAAACGCCTGCTCGAAGATGACGGTAAATACGGTCAATTTGCCTGGCGGGTACTGTCGCGAACTTTGAGTTATGCCGCATCGTTGATTCCGGAGGTCGGTGACGGCCCTCTCGGTGTGGATGATGCAATGAAACTCGGCTACAACTGGATCAAGGGCCCGTTCGCACTGCTAGATGAAATCGGCGTGGATTATTTTATTCAGCGCCTTAGTGCAGAAGGCAGGGAGATTCCGCCGTTCTTGGGCCAGGCTGCAGGCTCAACATTTTATCGCGTGAAAGGCGATGAGCTGCAGGTGCGTAAATTTGCCGGCGGATGGGAGTCAATCAAGCGGCCTGAAGGCGTTATGCGTTTTAACGAGAAGCGTCGCACATTGACTGCAAAAAACAGTTGCGCCGTGGCCAGCTGGTTTGATCTTGAGGGCGTGGCCATGGTTGAGTTCCATAGCAAGGCAAATGCCCTGGATGCAGATTCAATGGCAATCCTGGCGGATGCTATTGATCACATAGAGGCCGATGATATGCGTGGCCTGGTGATTCACAATGATGCACAACATTTTTCCTGTGGAGTGAACCTGCAATCGGTACGGGCATTTTTTGAGCGCGAAGACATGGATGGGCTGGATCAATTCTTGGCACATTTCCAGCAAACTGTGCACCGTATGTCGGTGGCTGACTACCCGGTTGTATGTGCGCCGGTGGGAATGTCGCTGGGTGGCGGGTTTGAGGTTGTGTTGCATGCCAAACAGGTGATCTGTCACGCAAACTCGACTATGGGGCTGGTTGAATCCGGTGTCGGCCTGGTACCAGGCGGCGGCGGCTGCAAGGAAACCTTGTATCGCTGGGTTGAAAAGCTGGGTAGCCTGGATGACGAGGATATCTCCGAGGCTGCGTGGAAGGCTTTTATGAATCTTGGTTATGGGCGCACATGTTCATCACCGATTTTGGCTGAGCAGCAGGCTATGCTGCGTAGTAACGATCATTTCCTGAGTAACCGCGACCGTTTGCTTCCCGCGGCGTTGCAGGCTGTCGATCTTGCGGTCGGTGTGGATTCACAGCAACGGCGCTTTGACCGTCCCGCGCTGAGTATGCCGGGTCAGCCGGTGTTTGAAGCCATGTGTGCCTGGTTGCAGCAAGCCCAAGCAGACGGCAAATTGACCCCACACAATGTGGTTGTTGCAACTGAATTGGCGCGTATTGTTACCGGTGGAGAGATCGATCCACAAACCAGGTTCAGCGAGCAGGACTTATACGATGCCGAGCGGCGGGCGTTTCTAAAACTGGTGGCTACCAGCGCCACTCGCGAGCGCATTACCTCAATGCTGGATACCGGCACCACTGTACAGAATTGATGCCAGGTCCCTCAGCAAAAAAATCCGGCAAATAAAATGACTATTGAATACGATCAGTTAGCAAAAAACGATGCCAATTATGTGGCATTGACCCCGCTGTCGTTTCTGCAGCGAACTGCAGACATTTATCCACACCATGAATCGTTGATATATAACGATACGCGATATACCTGGGCGCAAACCCGACAGCGTTGCACGCAGATCGCATCCAGCCTCGCCAGTCGCGGGATCGGCACAAACGACAGCGTTTCGATCCTTGCCTATAACACTCCGGAATTATTTGAGAGTCATTTTTCGGTCGGCATGGCAGGTGCGGTATTGAACACCATCAATACGCGCCTCGATGCCGATACTGTCAGTTATATTATTGATCACGCCGAGTCAAAGCTGTTTATGGTTGATCGTGGCCTGTGGCCGGTGCTGCAGCAGGCGCTGAAATCGACCACCCACCAGCCGCATATAGTACTGATCGATGATCCCTATGCGCCGGCCGAAGAGAGAACTGAGTTGGCGGCGGATATGGTCTACACCCGCTACGAAGACCTGGTGCAGCAGGGCGATGCTGATTTCGAGTGGCGCCCACCGCAGGATGAGTGGCAGGCACTGTCGCTGAACTACACGTCCGGCACCACCGGACATCCCAAAGGAGTGGTTTATCATCATCGCGGATCCTATCTGATGAGCCTGGGAACGGTAGCTTCGTGGAACCTGCCACAAAGCCCCCGTTACCTGTATACGGTTCCAATGTTTCATTGCAATGGCTGGGGACATGCATGGACCATGACGGCTTTGGCGGCAACGGTGGTATGCCTGCGGGC
>JAHHOC010000428.1 GCA_018677115.1 Arenicella sp.
GTGATACGTTTATCGTGCATGCGCGCAAGGCCTGGTTGCAGGGTTTGAGTCCGAAACAGAATCGGGAAGTACCACCGCTTCAATATGATTATGTCTACCGTCTGAAAAAGGAGCATCCATCCTTGAATGTCGTTATCAACGGCGGTATCAGGACGCTGGATGAAATGGCACTGCACCTGGAGCGGGTTGATGGCGTGATGCTGGGCAGGGAGGCCTACCATAATCCCTACCTGCTGGCGCCGGTTGATCGGCTGTTCTATGGCGAGCAGGGTGTCGAACGCACAAGGGCAGAAATCATCGACGCTTTCAGCAACTATATTGAGTTGCAACTGCACGCAGGAGAGCGTCTACACGCCATCACGCGCCACGTTCACGGTCTGTACAAGCATGCGCGCGGCTCCAACGCATGGAAGCGCTATCTGAGCAGGCACGCCCATAAACAGGGTGCAGGCACCGAGGTGCTGAAGGCTGCCAGGAATGCGGTACCCTGACAGGCTCACACCTGATCAGCACGCGTTAAATTGTGATTTCCAGCTGATCAACAGGCCGACATCCGCTGATGTACCCGCCTTGATGTCTTCGCTGATGCCGATATCGATGCTGGAGCACTTGCCGATATTGATGGCGCCACCGAAGATCAGGATCATCGTGCTGCCCAGAAACTCGATAGAAGTATTCCTGTAATAGCCGGAATGTCCGGCGAGCTGCAACTTGAGGGCCAGTGTCCGGTTGAGGGCAATATGCCCCCCGGCATGGCCAAAAATGACCAGATCCTCGGTTTCCAGGCCGATGATAACAGAATCTCCCGGCAGCACGGCACCAAGGTTGGCGTCGACGGATGATAGCTCGCCGATTTTGCCAGCACCCGCCAACCACAGCGAATAATCCAGATCGTCATTACCGGTAAGACTGTTGGCATCGCCCACGGGTAAATCAACCGAGGCCCACAGGCTGAGCGCATATTGAGGCGTTCGATACAGGCTGCGGCCGAGTCCGAGCTGGGCATCGCCGATTCCGGATTGAGATGAACCCGTATTAGACGTGGTTGCAAGCGTGTTCGAATAAAATGTGCTGAACTGGTTGTCTTCAACATCGGGCCTGCCGCTACGCGGCAGGTTGAAAAACTTGTGCCACTCATCGATTGCATGGTCGAACATACCGCCAGATCTGTAGATGAATGGTGCATCCAGTTTCAATGCCCAGCGTTCATTCAACCCGTGAATACCCCCCAGCGTGAAAACGTAGGCCTCGTAATCGACATAAAGTGTTTCCCCGGCGAGCGACTCAGTATTCAGCGTATTGGTTATATCCAGGCTGAATGCGTACTTCAACTCAGCCGTACGTGGCAGGCGAGCTGCCGTTGGCAAGGGTTGACCGTAAACCTGTGTAAACGGATTATTGTCCCTGGTCAGGAACGGGCCGGCATGGACGTCGGCGGCAAAGAGCGTGGTCATTGCGCCGGCAACAAGTGCGGACAGCAAAAAAGCCCCGGAGGCTTTGGGGCCTGAGGGGCTTTTTAACAAGGATGATGTCAGGCTTACTTCAAGCCTGCGTAGTAGGCGGCCAGGTTGGCGATGTCATCATCACTCAGAGGTTTGGCCATTGCATTCATGGTCGGATCAGAACGGGTGCCGTCCTTGAATGCTTTCATCTGTTTGACCAGGTAAGCCTCTTTTTGACCCGCCAGGTTAGGGTAGGTAGGAACAGCGCTGATACCATTGGCACCATGACATCCACCGCAGGAAGCGGCCTTGGCCTTACCCGCGGTTGCATCGCCTGCGGATGCTGCAGTGGCCGCTGAAGCCAGTGCGATAACTGACAGTAGAGTCAGAACTTGACGTTTCATAATGTTCTCCAAACGAATGTGTTTAACCTGTAACAGGATCAATATTTAAAATTTTTGCACCTGGACTGGTCCGGTGCAGGTGGAATTCAGTATATAAGCATTTGATAATAGCCTAAAGCGGTTGGCTTGAAAAGCAATTACAGGTAACGTCCGCCACTCGCTATTAATACGACAAATACACCTATAGATAGGTTCAATGCAATCAGCTTCCTCGCCCGGGCGAGCTGTTTACCGCCTTCGGCATAATCCTGAACAACCACGGCATGCCGGAGCTTGCGATAGGGTGCGAAAAACACATGCATATAAATCAGCACCATGATGACGCCGGCACCGTGCATGATGTGGATATGCATACCGGCGTTGGCGAAACC
>JAHHOC010000439.1 GCA_018677115.1 Arenicella sp.
CTGCCAATGCGCACATGCCAGTTTGATTCAGCGGGGTTCCTGTGCAGCCGCCTGCAGTTCGCGCAGTTTGCTTTCGAATTCAGCCCTGCTGTGGTAGCAACCGAAAAACTTTCGTTTGCCTACGTAGCCCATACGACCATGCATATTGCGCCAATTATCAAAGATCAGGGTTTTGCCCGGCGTGAGTGGAATCTTCAGCCAGTTGTCCTGATCAATAGCATGCTGATGAAACAAACCATAGGCGTAGTGAAAGCGATTCGATTCTTCATCGGACAGCAACAATGGCGCACGGTCATAATTGTTAAACGAAACTTGAATCAGGTGCCCCTGTGAATCATGCACAAATGGTGGTCGTTCGGCGCGCAAGTGCACACCGGGCTCAATATAATGCCCCGGTACCGAAATTTCAGTTAGTGCCCGATAGGCGTCGGGGTTTTCACGCTTGATTCGTGCCGCGATAGCAAATGCATCCACCTGAATGCTTTCGCCACCTTTGCCATCGAATTCAAGGCAGTTGAACATCTGTAAGCCCGGCGCATCATGATAGTAGGTGGCATCAGTGTGAGGTTCCAGATAATCGGTGGTGTAAGCCGTGTCACCATGATCCTTTAATTCAGACGACAGCGGCCACATGTCCCCAAAAATGGTTTGCTGCACCCGGCCGATACGATTAGCCAGAGCGGCTGTGTCCTGTTCGGTGGATGGCACACCGTCGACCAATGAAAATCCGTAGATGTGGATATTCTTGAGCCATTCTCGCAACCCGTCATCATCAGCCATAACCGTATCGAATTGTACGCTCGGTAATTCGTCTAATGGATAATCCTTATCCCACAATATGCGATTTTTGCCGGGCACTAGCTCATGCCGACCGGGGCATAGGCCGATAACACTAGCGAGCATATATGCGGAAATGGTTGATTTTGATCCGTCCGGCCACAGCATGTCGATCACCTGCTGTGCCGCATCAAATTCGATGCTGTTACAGACTATATCCTTTGGAATACTGAATGTGTCGGTCAGTCTCTGCAAAGTGATCTGATCAAGGCTATCCGCATCAATGCCATGATCACGAACCCAGAACCAGGAATAAAATTGCGCATCGCCAACACCGTCAAAATAAACTAATAAGCCTTCCGGCGAGCACTTTGCGTCTGTTATCTTAAATTCGCAGGACGGTGTGTAAAAATTTTGTGATTGAGTCAACATAACCCCGATTCAATATGGTAACCTCAAAATGAAGAATAACTGAACGACTGTTCAGTTTCAATACGCATCCAGAATATGTGCCCGGTACGTGAACAACAATGCAGATTAAATTGGACAAAAAGGTGACTCAATAATGACCGGATTTCTTTCAGACAATGTCAGCGGAATTCACCCGGAGATCATGGACGCACTGCGCAAAGAAAATAGTGGATATCGCAAGCCTTATGGTAATGACGAACAATCGGCCAGGTTAGACGTAGCCTTTTCCGAGTTATTTGACACCGAGGTTGTCGTGCTGCCCTGTGCCACCGGCACTGCAGCCAATTCCCTGGCGCTGTCGCTGATGGCTGGGCCGATCAACAGTATTTGCGTGCATGAAAAGTCCCATGTCTATATTGATGAATGCAATGCACCGGAGTTTTTTTGTGGCGGTGCGCGTCTCAGCCCTCTGCCGGGTGCGAATGGCAAAATTGCCGAAACCAGCCTGGCGAAAGTCATCGGCGTGATTGGCGACGTGCACGCTCCGCAACCGTCTGCTATCAGCATCACACAAACTACCGAAGTTGGCACAGTGTATTCAATTGCAGAAATTGAGGCGATTTCGGGTTTCGCACGTAGCCATGATTTTAAAGTTCATATGGATGGTGCACGCTTTGCCAATGCAGTGGCAACGCTGGATTGTCACCCGGCAGATCTGACCTGGCGAGCCGGGATTGACGCTCTGTCATTCGGCGCCACTAAAAACGGCTGCATGGCGGCCGAAGCGGTGGTGTTATTTGATAAAACGCTAATTGAGACAGCTCATCACCGCCAAAAACGTGCAGGGCAACTACTCTCAAAACAACGCTTTCTGGCCACTCAACTACTAGCTTATCTACACGACGATTTATGGTTGCGCAATGCCAGACACGCCAATCATAAAATTTCTGAGCTGGCAGAGATGCTGGGTAGTATTGAAGGCGTTGAGTTGCCCGTGCAGATCGAGAGTAATATGATTTTTGCGAAGTTTACCGCCGGGCAAAACGCAAAACTGGAAAAGGCGGGGTTGGCCGGCTACCTGTTCGATTCCGGTGAGATGAGAATTTGTTGCTCGTGGGCAACGACTGATGACGATATTCAACAGTTTGTGCGATGCATAAAAGATGACCACACGTAATACTCCTGAAACCGAAGCTGATCACACAGACAAGGCAAAACTCAAATTAATTGAAGCAACCCTTGGCAGCCTTATGGAGGATGGCATAGAAGGCTGTTCGGTGCGTAGAATAAGTGATCGCGCGGGGGTGTCGACGGGGCTCATCAACTACCACTTTTCATCCATGCATCATTTAGTCGCTGATGCCTACAGCCATCTGGCATCGTCGTTCCTGGATAAGGCCATTGACGCCACTGCGGTTCACGAAGGCGATCCGCGGCGACAGGTTTCGGTGTTCCTGCAGGAAATATTCGCTTCTGGAGTTATGCAACAACAGGTGCTCAGGGCGTGGGTAGTATTCTGGGGCCTGATTGATTCGGCGCCACCGATCAAAGCAGCTCACGCGGTCTCCAACAACTCCTTCTGCCGGTTTCTGGAAAGTCTGTTTGAAGAACTAGATGTGCAACAGGCTGTATCGCCCTCGCCAAGGCTGGCAGCAATTGGCTTGAACGCAATGATCGATGGACTATGGCTGGAATGGTGTCTACAACCTGACGAATTTAGCCGCCAGGATTGTATCCGTGTATGTGAGAAGTGGGTCGACGCGGTATGGTCGGCAACGTGAATCACTGGCATTATAAGACGACGCTGTTGCAAACAGGAAAATACAAATGAGCATTACATTTTATGATTGTAAAACTGCACCCAGCCCGCGGCGCGCGCGTATTTTACTGGCTGAAAAAAACGTTCCGCACAAGGTAGTCGAAATTGATTTGCGAAACGAAGAGCAACTTGGTGAAGAATATAAAGCGATTAACCCGTTATGCACGGTACCGGCCTTACGGCTGGACGACGGCATTATCTTG
>JAHHOC010000442.1 GCA_018677115.1 Arenicella sp.
CGATTGCACTTGGCGCTGTGCTTATTTTAGTTTTGTTTTTTCCCGCATAGCGCGAACTGGGGCTTAGAGAACTGCATCCGCATGCAGCCGGTGTCGGCCTGGTCATTCTATAGCCCCGGCATGTGATCCATCATCAGGCGCAAGTAGCTTTCACCAATTTGAAAATGGTTGTTCATCAAACTGGTAGATGCGCAGCCAATCGTATTGTGCCCGCATCGGGTAAACATTGTCTTTTTTGTTGCCGCCGAAATCATCCTGGATGGTGTCATTGGGTATCCAGAAATTCATCATGATATCGGTGATGTTATCCGGGATCGGGGTTGGCTTGACCTGTGGTGGCACGCAGGCGGGTTTACAATCCAGAGCGCTTTGTTTGAGGGTTTTAGTCAGCACCCCATCCACATACCATTTAATCTCGTCGGGCAGCCATTCGATTGCATACACCCGCCACTCGTCAGCCGGGGCTATATCAATTTTATCTTCCCAGGCACCCCATTCACGGGTTGCCCACCATGCCCAGGCGTTTTTTCCATAGATTAGATTGGCCTGGAACTTATCAGGCCTGCCGCCCTCCAGCTCGACATCGATCTCCTCCCACTCTGGTTGTTCGCCTTCGAAGTTATAGGTAAACAGTGAAGAAATATATCCGGATGCAACTTCCCTGGCCGGCGCCCGCATACGTGTTTCAAACCGCCCATAGCGAACCCTCTTGGATTTGTGAGAGCGAAGTTCACCACAAGAAAACTGATAGGCGGACTTCTCCATCTGGTGATCCTCGGACCAGCCCGCCTCAATTGGCTCTTGCCGAACAACCAGGTTGAGCAGGCCATCAGCAACCTCCACCCCTTGTGGTTGAAAACGACAGGCAGCTTCCTCACCAACCGCACCATCGCCGGTTACCCAGGCGGTGTTGTCAAAACTATCAAACCGATCATCCAGTTTCAGAGTGAATCCATCATAGATGCCGGTATAGCCCGGATAAGCCAGCGGCAGGTTTGCAGCCGCTTCTGATTCGGGTGGGGTCGCCTGGGTGCAGCCGTTGATAAGCATCACCGCTACTGACAAATAGAGCTTCGGGATCAGTGAGTTCAGATTGTCTCTCATATAGCGATAGGGGTAACCCAGTGTTTTTGATTCCAGATATCTTTATATCGGAACGATGAGCGAAAATCAAAGAACGCACTATGCAGGACGAATTTGCTATAGTTTTGTTTTTTTCCGCGTAACGCAAATTTCCGCTTAGAGAATATCCATGAAAGTCATCAGGTCGGCGCTGTTACCTTACAGCGCTGAAAATATGTATGAGATTGTCGCCGACATTGAGGCTTATCCGGGCTTCCTGAATTGGTGTACAGCCGCAGAAATTGTTTCGCGCCAGCCGGATGAAGTCGTTGCCCGGCTTAAAATTCAATATTCCAAATTGAATATTCAATTCACCACACGCAACCGTGTCACACCGGCAGAATCAATCGCATTGAGCCTGGTCGATGGACCTTTCACCGACTTGTCGGGTGAATGGCGCTTTGAGTCACTGGCACCCGAGGCATGCAAGGTTATTATTGAGATGAATTTCATCTTCGACCGCAGTCTGTCGCGTTCGGTAATGGCACAGGTGTTTAAAAAGACCATTGGCATGCAGTTGGACGCTTTTCAAAAGCGCGCACAGCAGCTACATGGCAAACCTGGAATTGGCTATGACAGAGCATAGCATTGAAGTTGCTATCGTCTATGCAACCCGGGATCGGCAGTGGTTAAAGGAAATGCACGTCGCACGCGGCACTAATGCTCAGGAATTAGTGGTTGCGTCTGGTCTGCTGCAGGAAGTGGAAGCCCTGCGGGGAGTAGCGGTACGGGATCTTCAATTAGGTGTTTACGCGCAAAAAGTGCCCGCCGATTATATGCTGGAACAGGGTGACCGCGTTGAAATCTACCGCCCCCTGCGCGCTGACCCCAAGGAAGTAAGGAGGCAGCTCGCGCTGCTCGGAAAAACCATGGGCCGTGGTCCGGTGAAAAACTCTGAGTAATGCGGACCTTTTAACTCTTATCGCGTTTAAAAATTTTCATCCGGTTCAGGAATCCTTTTTCTTTTTGCGTGGGCTCGGTAATTACCGTGCCGCCATGCTGCTTGTCTTCAGTGCTGGGCTCGAGGTTCTGTACATTGCTTAAATCAACATCTCCGAGCAATTCGACAAGTTTGTCGCCATCAAATTTTGCGGTAATCAGCCGCGTGGTGACTTCCCGTTTGCGTTGGTCGGTATTGGAATAGTAGTAATCCCAGCGCGATGTGTTAAAAGGGTCAATCACCATCGGCGTGCCAAGAATGTATAACACTTCCTGCTTGCTCATACCGAAACGGATTTCTTTCAAGTCATTGTTGTTAAGGATGTTACCTTGCTGGATGTCCGGCTGATAAGGCCTGATACAGGCGGCCAGGCTCATCGATATTAATAGAATTGTGAATAGGTAAATATTTTTCATAGGTTCAAAGTCGATCAGTTAATGACCATCAAGGGTTGGCGATGAAGTACTCATCCTCAGCAGCACGCTGATTGCCTATAGTTCAAGTAACACTGCGATTTCATCGCAATTTTGAAATTTGTAGCAGTTTACACAAATCCCCCAGATTTTTTCAGGGAAAATTTCTTTGTTAACAGTTTTAAAGCCAAATTTGTGAAACACATCGGGCACATAGGTCAGTGCCATTAATCGCCCGACTTCACGTTCTCGGGCGACCCTGATCAGCGAATCTATGATCGCACGGCCGAGGCCCTGGCCTTTACTGCCCTCGGTCACCATCAAACTACGGATTTCTGCCAGCTCATCAGTAAAGTGCTCCAGCGATCCGCACGCAACAATCTCGCCTTGTTGTTCTATGACCCGGAAATGCGACAGGTTCTCTTCGATTTCAGTTCTGGCGCGTGGCAGCAGGGCACCCAGCGAGGCGTAGTGGCTGAGCAGGGAATGGATGCCCTCAATATCATCATTGTTTGCCGGGCGGTCGGTTACCGGCGGTTTATGCAACCCGCCGGGTGGCACATTGGCAGGCATCATTATCCTGTTTTCTTGGCAGTGCGCGCAGATTCAGCGAGCATCTCTTCTGCGTGGGCCCGGGTTCGCTCGGTGATTACACGCCCGCCCAGCATACGGGCAATTTCCTGCGTCCGCATATCGTCCTTTAACTCAATAATTGTGGAACAGGTTTCTTTTTCATCACTCACCTTATCAACAAATAAATGCTGATCGCCCTTGGCAGCCACCTGCGGAAGATGAGTAATACACATGACCTGCGCATGCTTACCCAACATTTTTAATCGACTACCCACAATCTCTGCCACTTTTCCGCCAACGCCTACATCTACTTCATCAAATACCAGCGTCGGTGTGTTTGATTTTTCACTGGTGATGACCTGGATAGCGAGGCCGATCCGCGATAATTCACCACCCGATGCAGTTTTCTGCAAGGGCTTCAAGGGCACGCCATAATTGGTACTCACCATGAACTCGATTCTGTCAGAGCCGTTCTCTGATACATGCAGTTTGTCGTCGATTATCGGTTCCACCACGATACTGAGTTCGCCACCTTTCATCCCAAGTTCCTGCATCTGCTGAGTGATCTTAGCTGACAGTTTGCGCGCAGTAGCACTGCGCTTGCTGGAAACCCGTGCGGCCACTTCGCGGTATTTTTTTGACAGCATTTTTAGTTCTGCCTGCAGGTCATCCGGCTGGGAGATATCAGTCTGCAATCGATCAAGTTCATTTTGCAGCCTGGCGTGGTGATTGGGCAGTTCATTTTCCGTGCAGCGATGTTTGCGAGCCAGGTTAATTATCGTATTCATACGCTGCTCAACTTCCTGCAAACGCTCAGGATCAAGATCAATCTGTGATAAGGCACTCTCCAGTGTAGATCTCGCTTCATCAATTTGTGCCAATGCGGAGTTGAGCAAATCGGTGGTCGGTAATAAGTGGCTATCTACGTTGGCCAGTGTCTCGAGTTCATTAACATATTTACCAAGTTCGCTACTGACATTGCCCTGGTCGTTTAGAAATAATGCGTCAATGGCGACTTTTATCCCCGATATCAATTGCTGTGCATTACTGAGTCGCGCGTGTTCCTCTTCTAATTGTTCAAATTCACTCTCGCCGATAGCCGCTTCATTCAATTCATTTAACTGAAACGAGAGCAAGTCAAGCCGATTCGCGTTGTCAGTATGATTTTGATCAAGTTCCGCGATTTCACGTTTCAGGCGGCGGATGGTAGCGGCCAGGATGGTCATTTCCTTGAGCCGTGCATTATGTCCGGCGAACTGATCGATGATCTGCCGTTGCGTGGATTTGCGCATTAACGATTGATGCTCATGTTGGCCATGCAAATCAACTAACAGTAAGCCGACTTCACGCAAGCTGCTTAAAGTTGCTGGTTGGTCGTTGATGTAGCACTTTGTTGGCTTGTTACGGCGCACAATCCGGCGTATCAAACAATAGTCTCCGGAGTCGTCATCACTATTCAAATCCCTTAGTTCCAGCCAGTGCTTTACATCAATCAGCTTTCGGGTATCAAAAAGCGCGGTTATCTCACACTGTTCCTCGCCATGGCGAATCAGGTTTGCTTCCGCCCTTGAGCCCAGCAATAAATTGAGTGCTTCCAGCATAATCGATTTGCCAGCGCCGGTTTCGCCAGTAACCACAGTGAGACCATCACCAATTTCAATCTCCAGTTGCTTGATGATGGCAAAATTGTGAATTGTCAGTTCTTTTAATGCCATATGCCTAAGTGTTATTGCTGCGCGCTGCCCCAGCCAAGTTTCGCCCGCAGCATGGAAAAATAATTATAACTTTCAGTATGCACCAGTTTAACCGCGTTTTGTGAACGCGTTACGGTGACTTTTTCGTCGCCTTTAAGGTTAATCCCGATCAGGCCATCGGCAGAGACGTGAGCAACGTCCGGCGTCCGATTATGGATTGTTATGTCTAGCGTCGCGTCTCCGGGCAGCGTAATAGGCCGGTTGTATAGTGTATGCGGTGAAACCGGCACCATCGATATGACATCGATCCCCGGATGCATGATGGCGCCACCTGCCGATAAAGCATAAGCCGTGGATCCAGTTGGTGTTGCCAGAATGACGCCATCAGAACGCGCCGAAGTAACAAACTGGCCATTCACGTGTACCTGCCAATGGATCAGCCTTTCCACCGCATGCCGGCCGATAACAATGTCATTGAGAGCACTTTGACGATACAGTTTATCGCCATTGCGGCTGATATCCACGTCCAGCATCATGCGGGTCTCTATGACATAGTCGCCGGCCAGAATGGCATCGATCTCTGCGAGCATGTCGGATTGCGCAATGTCGGTTAGAAAACCGAGGCGGCCCAGGTTTACTCCGACGATCGGCACCTCGGATTCCGCCATTCGACGCGCAACGTGCAACATGGTGCCATCGCCTCCAATGACAATCGCCAGATCAATATCCTGATACAGGTGTTCCTGAAGTCTTTTCTGCGGCAGATCACGGGTAATCTCAGCAGCAGTGGTATATCCCAGCTTAACCTCGATACCCTTGCTTTCCAGGTGTTCGGTAAGGGTTTTTAATGGCGCTTCAATGGTGGCATCGCGGTATTTTCCGAATACGCCAATAGTTTTAAACATTTGGAGATTGCTTTATTATTGCAGATTGACCATTGTCGCTAGAGACTGTCGCTTTGTCCAGCACCTGCAAAGCGCCGACGGTCACCCGCATAAATAGTTGTACAGAGCCATGAGCCTAGATATACGCGCTGAGAATGTCCTTAAAAACCTTGTTGAAACTTATATTGAACAAGGTCATCCGGTAGGTTCGCGCACACTTTCCAAGTTACCTGCGCTGGGCGTCAGTTCGGCCACGGTGCGCAACGTCATGTCTGATCTTGAAGAGCTCGGTTTGATCACCGCGCCGCATACCTCTGCCGGACGGATTCCAACTGCACAAGGCTATCGTATATTTGTTGACAGTATGATTCGCAGTTATGAGCTGACGCATAAGGCAATAGATCAGCTGGACGAAGCATTTTCCCACGAAACTGACCCGGAAACGTTGTTGGCGCACGCCTCTGATATATTGGCTGAACTCACCCATTTTGCCGGTGTAGTGGTTTTACCTAACCAGTCGGTTACACGTTTCCGCCAGATTGAATTTATGCCGCTGTCAAAATCGCGGTTGCTGGCGATTTTAATCACCGAGGATGGTCGTGTGCAGAACCGCGTATTGCCGGTCACGCAACAGTTTGAAGAGGCGGAATTAGTCGAGGCAGCAAATTTCTTTAATCATCGCTATATAGGCTGCACGCTCGAGGAAGTACGCCGTAAATTGATTGAAGATATGGAGAACGACAACGACGAAATGCACCGTATTAACCGGGCCGCAATGCAGGCAGCGAGCACGGTTATAAGCGAAGAGGACACCAGCAGTGGCAATGATGTAGTTCTGAGCGGCGAACAACAGCTGCTCGACGTGCCCGACTTGTGCCAGATTGAAACCCTGCAGAAGCTTTTCGAAGCTTTTAAAACCAAGCGCGATTTACTCAGCCTGCTGGATCGCAGCATGAAATCAGAGGGTATCAGCGTATTCATCGGTGAGGAATCCGGTTACAGTGCGCTGGGTGAATGCAGCGTGATTGCCAGCCCATACACAGTTGAGGGCAAGGTCATAGGTACCCTGGGTGTGATCGGGCCAACCCGTATGGCTTATGATGAAGTGATATCAGTAGTGGATATTACTGCAAAATTGCTGGGTAAATCGCTCAGCAGTAAGCAACGCGGCTGATACAGTCGCGCACCGCGCATAACCGGTCGCCCGCCGCACATTGCCATTAGCGAGGCAGCACGTAGAATAAGCGTTATGAATCAACAAATTGAACAGATTGTCGATGAACTCAGCGGCAAAAAAGGCGCATTACTGCCGATATTGCATGCGATCAAGGATAGCCTGGGTTGTATTCCACCCGCCGCGGTTCCGATAATTGCTAAAAAACTGAATTTATCGCGCGCCGAAGTTCACGGCGTAATTAGTTTTTACCATGATTTCCGCACTGAGCCAGCCGGCGAAAATGTGGTACAGATTTGCCGCGCAGAAGCCTGCCAGGCGATGGGAGCCAGAGAGTTGCAATCGCATGCGGAAGCGGCATTGGGCATCGGCCTTGGCGAGACCACTGCAGATGGAAATATAACCCTGGACCCGGTGTATTGCCTTGGCAACTGTGCCTGTTCGCCGTCTATTGCGATTAACCAGAAAGTCTATGCGCGGGTTGACGCAAAGCGCTTCGATGAGCTGATGTCTGACCTGAACGGTAACTAGTATGATCAAACTTTATGTTCCGCAAGACATGGTTGCCTGCGCGCTGGGTGCAGATCAACTGGCGGCACAGTTGCAGGCTATAGCCGATCAGCAGGGCCTGCAGATTGAGCTGATCCGCAATGGATCGCGCGGCCTGTTCTGGTTGGAAACGCTGGTTGAGGTTGAGCGCGGCGATGAACGTGTTGCACTTGGCCCGGTCAGCGAAGATGATGCAGAGAGCATTATCCAGGCCTTGAGTTCAGACATCAGTCAGCATCCATTGTTTCTGGGTGATATTGAACAGCACGAATATTTCACCTGCCAACAACGCCTGACATTTGCCCGCGCCGGCCGTTGTGATCCACTTTGCCTGGACCACTACCGTGATCAGAAGGGTTTCGAAGGCCTGCGCAAGGCACTTACCATGCAATCCCAGGAAATTGTCGACCAGGTCAAGCAGTCCGGCTTGCGTGGCCGCGGTGGTGCCGCGTTTCCTACTGGCATCAAGTGGCAGACCGTGTTGGATGCGCAAGGCGAACAAAAATATATAGCCTGTAATGCTGATGAGGGTGATTCAGGCACTTTTGCTGATCGCTTGTTAATGGAAGCCGATCCTTATCAGCTGATTGAAGGCATGACGATTGCCGGGCTGGCGGTCGGTGCCACCGAGGGCTTCATCTATCTGCGTTCGGAATATCCCAAAGCTCACCAGATTCTCGACCATGCCATTGCC
>JAHHOC010000498.1 GCA_018677115.1 Arenicella sp.
AAGCCGGGATATTTGCTATAGTTAGCCGCGGGAGTTGGCCAGGCAGTCGCTCCGGGCGGGTATGCACCCACCCGGGGAGGAAAGTCCGGGCTCCACAGGACAGGATGCCAGGTAACGCCTGGGGGGCGAGAGCCTACGGAAAGTGCCACAGAAAATATACCGCCCGGCTTGGCCGGGTAAGGGTGAAATGGTGCGGTAAGAGCGCACCGCGTGCCTGGTAACAGGTATGGCAGGGTAAACCCCATCCGGAGCAAGACCAAATAGGGGAACACAGGTGTGGTCCGCACTGTTCCCGGGTAGGTTGCTCGAGGTGCCCGGTGACGGGCATCCCAGATGAATGACTGCTCCATGACAGAACCCGGCTTATCGGCCGACTCCCGCTCTGCATTGGCATCCTGACATGGCTGCCGGGCGTCATTACCGGCGCCAGTCCGCCCGATAACAGTGTCCTGGTTGCAGCCAGTGTCAGTGTAAAAGTATGACGATCCCGAATACACTCCAAACTTAAAGTAGATTATTAGCTTCCATGAACAAGCTGATGATTTAAAAATAGTAAAAAACACCCTTGTAATTTGATCTTCGTTATCGCAGCTAAGTTGCTGTGAGATAAGGCATTTCTGTTGCAAATTTAGGCCTGAAAATACTTGACAGTGTGGGGAATAGATACCTATAGTGTGGGTATGTGGTGGAAAGTGGTTTTTTGTGGGAGAAAGCCAGCGAATGAGTTTTCGGGGGATCAACAATCTTGCGCTCGACGCGAAGGGCAGAATGGCCGTGCCATCGCGCTATCGCGACCGTCTGCTCGAGATTTGCGGCGGTCGTATTGTCATTACCGTCGATCGTGATCATTGTCTCCTCGTCTACCCGCTGCCCGAGTGGGAAATCATTGAAGGCAAACTGGTTAATTTACCCAGCCTCAACAAGCAGGCGCGTTTGCTCCAGCGTCTGCTGATTGGTTATGCCACTGAATGCGAAATCGACAGCCAGGGCAGAATTCTGCTGCCTGCCATGTTACGCGAATTTGCCGGGCTGAATAAAAAAGCTGTCCTCATAGGGCAGGGAAAAAAATTCGAGATCTGGGATGAGGATGCCTGGAATGAAAGCCAGGGAGAATGGGTTGAGAGCGTGAAGAATGGTGATGATGATCTTCCGGCTGCGCTGGAAGATTTATCGCTTTAATCCGGATGGAATCGGGTTTTGAACACCAGCCGGTATTACTAGAAGAAGCAATCAACGCACTCAACATCAAGGCTGACGGTGTTTATGTGGATGCAACATTTGGTCGGGGAGGTCATTCGAAGTCGATTCTTGATCGCTTGAGCGATAACGGGCGATTACTGGCCTTTGACCAGGACCCGCAGGCGATAGTGTATGGCCGCCGGCGGTTCGCAAATGACAAGCGAATTGAAATAGTTCATTGCAACTTCAGGCAGGTAGCAAACATGGTTGCAGAGCATGGTTTGGATAAAAACATCGATGGCGTGCTGATGGACCTTGGCGTGTCATCCCCGCAGCTGGACGATGCTGAACGCGGTTTCAGTTTCAGCCGTTCCGGTCCGCTGGATATGCGCATGAATACCGAAGAGGGTGAGAGCGCGATGGCGTGGCTTTCCCGTGTGAGTCTGAATGAGCTGACTTATGTGCTGAGAAAATATGGTGAAGAAAGGTCGGCGCGCCGCATTGCCAGGGCAATCATCGACAGCAGGGATGAAAATGAAATTACGGATACACGGCAACTGGCCGAAATTA
Organism: Arenicella sp.; assembly: GCA_018677115.1. Taxonomy (GTDB): domain Bacteria; phylum Pseudomonadota; class Gammaproteobacteria; order Arenicellales; family Arenicellaceae; genus Arenicella. Next base: position 1,750 of record JAHHOC010000498.1, read on the forward strand.
TTGTCAACGCGGTGCCCGGTTACGAGAAACACAAGCACCCGGCCACGCGCAGCTTCCAGGCGATAAGAATATTTATCAATGAAGAGCTGCAGGCGCTCGAAGAGGGGCTGCAGGCTGCCGTGTCAGTGCTGGCAGTGGCCGGAAGACTGGCGGTGATAAGTTTTCATTCACTTGAAGACCGCATCGTCAAACGCTTCATGCGCAATATAACAAAGCCGCCGGCATTGCCGGCCGGCTTGCCGGTCATGCATGAAGACCAGCTTGTACCATTCAGGCTGGTGGGCAAGTCACGCGTACCCGGTGAGGAAGAAATAACAAGAAATCCACGTGCACGCAGTGCGCGATTGAGGGTTCTGGAGCGAGTACTATGAATGATAGACAGCGAATTCTGCTGGTGGCCACGCTGTTGTTTGCCTTTGTCATGACCACGGCGATTGGTGTGGTCTACAGCAAGCACAAGGCGCGCAAGCTGTTTGTTGAGCTGCAGCAGTTGAACAAGGAGGTTGTCAGTCTGAATACCGAGTGGGGGCGTTTGCAACTGGAGCAGAGCGCCTGGTCCGATCATGGTCGGGTCGAAAAAATCGCCCGTGAAAGGCTTGGCAGGGCAATGCCGGAAGCCGAACAGGTAGCCTTCATCAAGCCATGAAGTCCATGAC
>JAHHOC010000455.1 GCA_018677115.1 Arenicella sp.
ATTGATAGTCTCCCATTCCATCAGGCATTGGGCCATAACTTCCACCTTGTCCCTGTTATCCTCGAGGATCTGCTTGGCACGGGAATATTCCTCATCGATGATGCGCGATATTTCACTATCCACAAGATTTGCAGTCTGCTCGCTCATATTCTTGCTGGTAGTCACATCACGCCCAAGGAAAACCTCAGATTCATTTTCACCGTAAACACGGGTACCGAGCGCCTCACTCATGCCCCAGCGTGAAACCATATTGTGCGCCATTTTGGTCGCCACCTCGAAGTCGTTAGACGCTCCGGTAGTTATCTGATTCATGAATATTTCTTCAGCGATCCGTCCACCCATCAACACTGCAACCCGCGCCAGCAGGTATTCCTTATTGTGGCTGTAACGATCCTCTTCAGGCAATTGCATAGTTAGACCAAGCGCGCGCCCGCGCGGGATTATCGTTACTTTGTGCACCGGATCGGTATGTTCTTTCAGCACCTCGGCCACTACCGCGTGTCCCGACTCATGGTAAGCGGTATTGCGCCGCTCTTCCTCCGGCATCACGATCGAGCGTCGCTCAACCCCCATCATGACTTTATCTTTAGCCAGCTCAAAATCGTCCATCTCGACCAGTTTCTTACTGGCGCGGGCGGCAAACAACGCAGCCTCATTTACCAGGTTGGCCAAATCGGCGCCAGAGAACCCAGGGGTTCCACGGGCAATTATTGCCGGGTCCACCGATTTGCCTATTGGCACCTTGCGCATGTGAACTTTGAGTATCTGTTCACGGCCACGGATATCCGGCAGCGGCACATGCACCTGCCGATCGAAGCGACCCGGACGCAGCAACGCTGGATCCAGCACATCAGGGCGGTTAGTCGCAGCTATCACGATAACGCCTTCACCGCCTTCAAACCCATCCATCTCAACAAGCAGCTGATTCAGGGTCTGTTCGCGTTCATCATGGCCACCACCTAATCCAGCACCACGGTGCCTGCCAACGGCGTCTATCTCGTCGATAAAAATAATGCATGGCGCGCTCTTCTTTGCCTGCTCAAACATGTCGCGCACGCGGGAAGCGCCGACCCCGACGAACATTTCCACGAAATCAGACCCGGAAATAGAAAAGAACGGCACCTGTGCTTCGCCGGCAATAGCTTTTGCCAACAGGGTTTTACCGGTTCCCGGGCTGCCGGTCATTAACACACCACTAGGCATACGGCCGCCCAGCTTTTGGAATTTAGAGGGGTCGCGCAGGAATTCAACAATTTCCTCGACCTCTTCCTTGGACTCCTCGATACCGGCAACGTCATCGAATGTGACGCGGTTATTGTCCTGGTTCAGCATCCGCGCACGACTCTTACCGAAACTCATCGCACCCTTACCACCACCGCCTTGCATTTGACGCATCAGGTAAATCCAGACGCCTATAAACAATAGAATCGGCAGCGTGTTGATCAGGATACTGGTCCAGATCGAACCACGTTCAGGTTGTTTGGCTTCAAACGGAACACCGCGGTCGACCAGGGTATCAATCAATTTGCCATCGCCGGGGTTCACCGCTTTGAATTTTTGCCCGGATGCGGTTTCGCCGGTAATCAGGCGCTCATGCTCATCCAGCACCACATGGCTAACCGCTCCAGCAGTTACTTTAGCCATAAATTCAGAATATTTCAGTTCCTGAACATTCGATGTCGGGGTAGTTCGGTCAGCAAGCCACGAGCCTATCATCAAGAACAACAGTCCCATTACCACTATGTTGGTGATTCTATTCACATTTATTACCTGTTTGCCCCAGCAGCGATTAACGCCTGGCGCGATAAGTTGAATTAAACGGGTCGTATATCACTAGTTTACCAGTTGTGTTGGAGCAATTGTCGACAGCCCTGCACATCTGAACATTAATTAACACACACATTGCGCCCATCAAGTTTAGTGCATTAGGGCTGTAAGTTGGGTAAATCTTTGAATATTTCGACTAACTAATAAACTGTTTTGCCAAGAAATAGTACTCTCTGCTACTGGCTCTGGAAGCGCTCGGTTTTCTCACCACAGAGCTTTTAAAGCGTTTTTTAATAAGGCGGCGAAAATGATGTGCAGCACTGCCTTCAAACAATTTGACCAGCAGGTTGCTGCCCGGTCTCAATCGCTCGCCACAAAAAATCAACACTGACTCCAGTAGAGCTTCATAGTGCGCCTCGTCAGAGCTACGCACCCCAGTTATAT
>JAHHOC010000460.1 GCA_018677115.1 Arenicella sp.
GTCAATACCCCTGTCCGGTCCGGTAAACTGATTAACGATTGCATAACTGGTTGTTTCATCCAGCGGATTATCGCCAATTATACTGAACGAATTGACGTCTATTGAAACGCGTTCGACTAAATCCTCCAGTGCGGAAATTGAATTCTGTTGAGCCATGCTCGACCCTGGCGTGACAACACTTACGCACAACAACAGAAAAAACAAAATACCTGTTGTCCGCTGCAATCCAACTCCAACGGACCCCTTTTGTGCAACCATAGAGCCTAATCCGTAGTGACAGAATCAATAAAATCAGTTTAGTACGTTCAGGATTTATTGCAAATGTCGGTCTGTTTTCGCTCAGGTAATCTTCGGTGACAAAACAGGTGCAAAAAAAACGGGTACGACATGAGCCGCACCCGTTATTTTGAAACCCTTAGCGGGTTTCTTATATAGCTATTCTGTCAAGCTACTTTTTCAGCTTTATTTCCCGCATCATATAGCTGCCGGTAAGTTCACGCATCGCAGGATAATTCTTCTGTGCGAACTCGGTACTTTCATCGGATTTCTTTTTGGTGAATGCCTTCATGAACTCCTCATAGCGGGCTTTATTCGGTGCCAGATCACTCGTATTGGCAAATTTCACCACCAACAGCAGGTTAAAATCGCCGCTTTCTGGCATCTGGCTGCGATAAATCCAGTATTGTTCCATGTGACCTAGTTTAACTGCCATATCGTTACTGGGCACCCAGGTATTAGCCAGGCCTTCAAGATAGGCGTCACCCATATTGGAATCCACTTTAACGGTAGTAACCATATAAACGGCTTCGCTCGGCTCATAGTCAGTCCATGGTTCGAGATCGGCGAACGCTGCGGTAGAGAAAAACATGAGGGATACTGCGAGAATAATAGAACGCATAATTAACTCCTGAATTATATTTTTTAGAAGAGCAACGCATGCTGAACAAACAGCACCAACCAATTTCGTTGCCCATGAAGGGTAAATCTTAGAAAAGGGAGACTAGCAGATGAAGCGGAGCAACGCTATTTTTTTGTCGGCACACAAACTGTCAGGGATCGCTACTATTGAGCAATTTGTACATTATCAGCGCATCAATCTCTCCCTGCTGCACTAACTCCATGGGAACGGGCTGTTGGAAACAGGATGCAACTCGCCTTTTTGATAGCGCGAAAAGCGAAATGGCTTAAGCAATTCCGGCGATGCGGTGTTACATATATCCTCGGCCACCAGCTTGCCCACACCGAGCATCTTATAGCCGTGGTTGGAGTCGGCGATGAAGTAACAGTTCTGGTGAAAGCGATCGAACACCGGAAAGCTATCGGGCGTAAAGGCACCGAGGCCACCGGAAGGTTCATTTTTGTATTTGGGCATGGTGCCTGCAAAGCGTTTCTGGCAATGCGCCAGAGCCGAAACCCACATCCGTGCGAAATCCGGGCCGACAATAAACTCCGGCGAGGAAGCGCCGTAGGGATCGACCGCTACGGTGTCGGCTTCTTTGTCAACAATAAACGGAGCGGCACCACCCTGCACCCCGCCGAAATGGAAATCGGGTTTATAGTAAATGCCCCACATCTGGTCAGTGATCAGCGAACCGTCTTCATCACAATACAGGGGCGCATCGCTATCCACATGAATCACCGGTGGCAATTTGCCATCATTGGTGATCTGTAACTTTGGATCGACACCAAGAACGCCCTCCTGCAGCGACCAATAGACCCACATCGGTACACCATTTGTCAGTTCACCGTTATCCGGATTTTTGATGCTGATGGTCTTCGGCAACTCGAGCATTTCCCAGAATTGCCTTGCCCATGGCCCCGCTCCAATCACCACAAAATCACAAGCGATATCGCCTTTTGAGGTTTCGACTTCGCTGATCGCACCGCTGTTGTCTTTGCCGAATCCGGTAACTTCAACGCCGGTTATTATGCGCACGCCCTCGGCTTCCAGTTTGTCGGCAAGCCCGTACATGGCCCTGGTATTGTTGGCATAGCCACCCGGTTTTTCATGCAGCACGGAGGTTATGTTCTGCGCCTGCCAATCATCAAACAGGCCTTTCATATATTTAGAGCAATCGGCCTCACCCTCGATGAAAGTTGATTCATAGCCAATAGCCCGCTGCTGTTGATAAATGCTGGCAACGTCGGCATGCATGCTCTCCGGGCTGATTTGCATATAGCCCACAGGATGGTAACTGTAGGCTTGCGGATCACTTTCCCATACTTTGACACTGTGCGCCATCAGTTCGCGCATCGCCGGCTGAAAGTAATTGTTACGGATTACACCGCAGGCAATCCCGGTTGCCCCGGCAGCGATTCCCGATTTGTCGAGCACGATAATGTCCCTGCCTGCGCCCTTGCCAGTCGCTTGTAGCTTAAGGGCCAGGTGATAGGCAGTACTCAGGCCATGAATACCGGCGCCAACGATCACATAGGGTGAATGTTGAGGGAATGCCATTTTAGACTCGCAACTGCATATCGATGGTCAGGTGGTTAGTCGGGTGCTTGCCGGACTTCCGCGTCCGCTAGCCGAGCCAACTCTCTTCGAATGGAAAATCCGTCAGTGGCTCACAGCCCTGTTCTGTTATTACCACCTGCTGCTCAAGTTTCACTCCCTGTGAGCCGCCTTCCGCACCAATGTAGCTTTCCACACTCATCACCATGCCGGCTTCAAAAACACCATCGTAACCGCTTTTTCCCCAGTCTTCCCCGGCATGGGCAACGGATGGATATTCGTCGGCCATGCCCACCCCATGGGCAACGCAGCAATAACGGTTTTTGTAATAAAGGTCGGGTATTTGCCAGGCCCGTTCACTGCACTCGCGGTAACTCAGGCCGGCTTTCAATAGCCCGATATTCTGGTGTATCTGTTCATATGCAAGGCTATACAATTGTTTCTGTTCAGTGGTTGGCGGGGTCGCGCCAACAGTCCAACAACGCGATAAATCGGCACAATAACCAAACGGTCCGATCAGGTCGGTATCAAAACTCAGCAATTCACCTTCGTGCATTACCCGGTTGGAGGATTCCTGCATCCACGGGTTAGTGCGAGGGCCCGAGGCCAGCAAGCGGGTCTCGATCCACTCACCCCCGTTTTTAATATTTTCATAGTGCAGGTGAGCCCAGATTTCGTTCTCGGTCATACCGGGCTCCAGTTTTTCACGCATGCGCCACATTCCTTTCTCCGCCACTTTTATAGTGTGGCGCAGTAACGCGAGCTCGTCCTCGGATTTAACCAGCCGCGCATGGCCGATCAAATCTTCTCCATCCACCAGATTATGACCGTGGTTCAACAGCAGGGCATTGCCACGATGAATATTGATATCAACCGCCAATCTGGCAGCACCACCGGTACGCGCCCGCAACACCTCATCAAGTTCCCGCGCCCAGATCTCCGCACGCTCAGGTGTGCGTCCGCCGGCGGAGAACAGGCTCCAGCACACCGAGACGCGGTGTTCATCAATCTGCGCATTACCCTCAGTCAAATGATCACAACCGGTAAAGTCCCAGAGAATCGTGTGGCCGTCGGCGAATACCAACGCATAACGTTCATAATTGTGCAGTGTCCAGACCTGCATATTGGTACTGTCAGTGGCGTAACGGATATTGATCGGGTTATATAGCAAAATTGCATCGCAATCCTGCTTCTGCAGTTCCTTGCTCAATTGCTGCTTGCGATACTGTGCCGCCCGTAGCAAATTCTGTTGCAGCTCCGGCGTCGCGATCAGCGGCCGCTCATGGCTTATCTGAATGGCTTTTCCTTCAAACATTGTTTCTCATTGCTGGTTGTTTAATATGTGTTAATCGAGTAAACGG
>JAHHOC010000467.1 GCA_018677115.1 Arenicella sp.
GTTCCTCGCCACCCGAAAGCTCGTAGACCAGCAAATATTGCGCTAGCAGGTCTTTCTCGTCCGGCACTGTGTAAAAAGCAGGATCATTTGCATTGAAAGTCTGGTTAACATCCTTGATTAAATCTGCAATTGACTGGGTTTTCTTGACCAGTGGATTCTTCTCAGCGAAGCGCTGTATTTTTTCGATATGCTTGATTAGCTGTGGATCCTGGATTCCATTTTCTCTGTGCGTATCCACCAGATAACTCATACGCAGTGTACCACCCATCTCCTCCTCGACCTTCAGCGTATCCTGCCGCCATTTGATATGAGGTTTAAATTCACTGAGGAAATTAAAATCATTGCGTAATTGTGACGCGCCGGCGGCCGCCAGAACGAAGAGCACAATAAAGGCGACGAGAATCTTGTTTGGATGTTTGATATTCAGTTCAATCGATTTCTCCACGATAGGAAAAATTGCCGGGTGAACTGCCATTTTGCCGGTCTTTTCCATATCCGATTCACGCGGCTTGCCTGATAACACAATCACCAACAAGGTGGCTGACAGCACAAAAGTAGCTAACACGCCAAATGCCGAGTAAAAACCAAATTCAGCCAGCATCTTGAGGTCGGACACACCCATTACAGCAAAGCCTGCGGCAGTGGTCAGTGCCGCCATCATGCACGGCCCACCAACTTTTTTCATGGCTCCAGCGATCGCCAGGTTACGTTCTCCACAAACACTGAGCTGGCGCTGGTATTCAAGCAATATATGAACGGATTGCGCAATCCCGACCGCTATTACAAGGGTGGGTAAAAGTGAGAAAAAATTGCCGACGGTCCAGTCAGCGGTCCAGATAAAGGCGACAGTGAGAATCACGCTGATAATTACTACTGTCAGGGGTCCGAATATACCGGGCAGGGTAGCCCTGAAAATCACCAGTCCGAGCAGCACAATCAGCGTCAGGGAGGCCAGGGTGATATAGGTCATGTCATTTATCATGGCCCCGATATAGGCGGTATTCATTGGCACATCGCCGGAACGGTAAAAGCGGATGCCCTGGTCGGCAAATTCCGGCCGTGCCAGAATTTCCTCAACTTTGGCATCGCTGGCGGTCGGATAGGCGTTATATTTGGAGGTCGGTTTACTCGGGTCGATTAAAATTTCGTCGAGGCTGTCAGTACTGGTCGCCTCCATCTGCACGATGATGGCGGCATGATCAGCGCGGTCATTAATCAGGTAATTCCGGTAAATCGGTTTGTTCATAATCAACGCTTTGCTCTGCAACAGCGCTTCCTGCGATTCCGGAAAATCCGCGAGCAATTCGTCAATTTCAATAAAATCCTCACCCATCGGCCGCATGAATTCGACGTTAGCCAGGCTGGTCGCCTTGCGCGCAAACGGCACCTCGCGTTCCAGGGTCTCGGTCAGGTTTGCGATTACCGTCATTACTTCCAGGTTGAAAGGCCCATGTTCCTTGCCTTCAGCGCTGTACATCAGATACACAACCTCATCGGAAACAAAATCGTCCAGATATTCGTTGTAAGTTATATATGCCGGATCGTCCTTGTAAAAAAAGTTGCCCAGGCTATTGTCGAAGCGCACGTGCGTCAGGCAGTACAGGCCATAACCAAGCAGCGCTAAAATGAAAACAGCTATTTTCCATCGATGGCGAATAGACCACTCGGCCACCGATTCGAAATGACGGTCAACGTGGTCAGCCAGCTGGTTCGGCCTGCTCCTGGAAGGTGCGTCAGTATTGTTAGTTTTTTCGTTCAAAATTCCCTGTGCTTTCTTCCCAGGTCCGTTGTAAAACAAATTCGCGGTCCAGCCCCAACGGGATACCCGCGAACTTGAGGGGTGAAAAATCGGCGTCGCTGTCAAGTGCGCCGGACGCCAATACCTTCTGCAGATCATCGCCATTTGCTGCCGCGGCACGGCCTACTTCGGCAAGTTGTCCGATGAATCGCTGAAAGTTTTGGATTCCGGCCCGATCAGTAGTGTCGCCATGGCCGGGTATGACTTTTTCGAATTCATGTTCGAGCACAGTATCCAGCGTGGCAGACCATTCCTGCACCGAGCCGCCCGCTTCAAGGTCGATATTCGGATAATATTTGTAGAACATCAGATCACCCAGTACAGCAGTGCCTTCCTGCTCAATAAACACTACCAGGTCTCCATCGGTGTGACCCCGGCCCGGATGCACCAGGTGCAGCGTCTTGCCGCCAATGTTCAAAACTTTATCGTCGGTGAAGGTTTCATTAGGTATAAAACTGCTGTTATCTGTCCAAAAATCTGTGTCAAAAAATTGCAAGTGCGACAATGTGCGCTCGGTGGAGATAATTCTGGTGTCCGGGGCAAATCCCGGATTGCCATGAGTATGATCAAGATGATAGTGCGTATTAATCAGCAGAGTGGTGTCCTTGCCTGTTAACTGTCGTGCTTTGGCGCGAATTATCTTGCCCTGCATAGGCAAAGTCATTGAGTCGATAATCACATTGCCCTGTGTGGTGTTGAGAACCGTAGAATTGCCGCCTATCCCGCGTAGCACGAACAAATCCTCACTCAAACTCTCAACTTCAAAGGATCGAATTTGAATTATTAGATAGACGGCAAACAAAACAACCGACAGCAACAGGGCTGCCAGAACTTTCTTCCAGGTGCTCATGTCGTCCTTTTATTATTAGTACTTGTAATGTCCTCGGCCCGACACTATAAACTAGACAGGCCTGATCAACAAAACAGAGATTTAAATTAGTTGTTAATATTTATTCGCCAATGTTTATTTGTGCCACCCAGTTATTGCAAGCAGTTAATTAGAGGAATATCACATGTCTACACCAGTCATTGAAATCGTTAAGCTGAAAAACGGTGATATCGCGTTGCGTCACCCGGACTTGCCGGATCAGAATTTGGTTACCATCAATTTTTCCGATCAGGTGCAGGGCATGCTGCAAGGAATAGAACTCGAAGTGGCGCAAAACATGATTCAGGCTGGAATGGATGCCTTTCGTCAAATCCAGCTTGAGCAATTGAGTGCTGCCAAGCGGGCGGCGGAAAAGGGACTGTTACACTAAATTCAAAGTGTGGTACGCAATTATCAGCGAGGATGTAACCGATAGCCTCGTATTGCGCAAGATTCATCGTCCGGCACATCTGGCAAGATTAGAGCACTTAGCCGAACAAAACAGATTACTGTTAGCCGGTCCGCACCCGGCTATTGATGCCGTCGACCCCGGAGCAGAAGGCTTCAGCGGCAGTTTAGTTGTTGCTGACTTCCCGTCACTGCAGGAGGCTCGGCAGTGGGCTGATCAAGACCCCTACCTGCTTAACGGAATTTATAAACAGGTGACGGTCAAACCTTTCAATAAAGTATTGCCTTAAACGGCCTTTTCCTCAAATTGCAGGGCTGCCAGACGCTGGTAAAGTTCTGACTGTTGCAGTAACTCCTGGTGTTTACCGAGGGCCACAACCTGCCCACGGTCAAGAACAGCGATCTGGTCGGCATGTACTATGGTCGAGAACCGGTGTGCAATGATCACCGTTGTACGATTGTGCATCAGGCCTTGCAGTGCCTGCTGGACATGGCGCTCGCTTTCCGAGTCGAGTGCACTGGTTGCTTCATCCAGCAGCAGGATGCGCGGATTTTTGAGTACAGCACGTGCAATCGCTATGCGTTGACGCTGACCGCCGGAAAGGCGGACGCCTTGCTCACCAAGGAAACTGTGATAGCCATCGGGCAACTCACGGATAAATTCATCCGCGTGCGCGGCTTCGGCAGCTGCGATCACTTGCGCCTCGCTGGCGTCGGGCTGTCCATAACGGATGTTATGCATCACATCGCCACTGAACAGTGCAGGCTGCTGGGCAACTACCGCAAGTTGACCGCGAAGATCATGCGGAGCTAATTCGCGCAGGTCAACTCCGCCGAGGCTGACACTGCCCTGGTCGGGATCATAAAAACGTTGCAGCAATTCGAACACCGTTGATTTGCCTGCACCGGATGGCCCTACCAATGCCAGTGATTGGCCTGACTTTACTGTCAGGTTGAGTCGATTGAGAGCTGCCCGCTCGGGTCGTGAAGGGTAGTGAAAGGTAATATTATGCAGGCACACTTCGGCTTCGAGATCGCCTGCCGCGACTGGGTTCGCTGGCGCCGAAATAGCACTGTCTACCTCCATTAATTCGAACAGTCGCTCGGCGGCCCCTGCAGCACGTTGCAATTCGCCAACCACTTCCGATATGGTTGCTGTGGCGCTGGCGACGATGATGGCGTAAAACACAAAGGCGCCCAGTTCGCCGCCAGTCATTGTTCCTGCTATAACGTCATTACCGCCGACCCAGAGCATAATGGCAATTGCACTGAAGATCAGCGAGATAACCACGGCTATTAACATAGCGCGTTGCTTGATTCGCGAGCGGGCCACTGCAAAGGCCGATTCAACATGCGACTGAAAAGCCAGTTGCTCGTTATGTTCCTGAGTGTAGCTTTGCACGGTTTTGATCTGTTGTATTATCTCGCCGGCGTAACTGCCAACATCGGCAATGGAATCCTGGCTTTTGCGTGAAAGTGTTCTGACGCGTCGTCCATACATCAGAATTGGCAGCAGAACCAGGGGCACGCAAGCCAGTACCAGTGCGCTGAGCTTCAAATTGGTTACCAGTAACATGATCAAGCCGCCGACGAAGGTTAATGCTGAGCGAAGCGCCATTGAAGCGGAGGAGCCGATCACGGTTTGCAGCAGCGTGGTGTCCGTGGTGAGCCGGGACATGATTTCGCCACTGCGATTGGTTTCGAAATAGCTCGGATGCAGAGTGACCAGATGATCAAAAACGGCCTGGCGGATATCTGCGGAAACCCGTTCACCCAGCCACGACACAAGATAAAAACGTACATAAGTGCCAACGGCCATCATCAGCGCAATGGCGATGATTAACATAGCAGCATCATTAAGCGCCTCGCTGGAACCGGCAATAAATCCATCGTCGATCAGAATCCTCACGCCCTGGCCCATCGAAAGCGTGATCACTGCGGTGAATATCAACGCGGCACTGGCGGCGATCAGGGTTGCTTTATACCTGAGCAGATAATCCGACAGTTTCAGCAGTATAGAAATTTTTTTATTCGCCATTTTTTTCACTTAGCGTTGTTATACTCGTCTGGTCAGGTATCAATTCAATCACCCGTTAAATGAACAGACTAACAACTATTGAAATTCACAAGCAGTACCTGCACTTTTCTGTCGCGCATTTCACCATCTTTTCGGAGACTTCTCGTGAGCGCCTGCACGGTCATAATTTCCGGATTGCCGCCAGCATCCCTGGAGAGGTGAATGATAACGGACTTTGTTTTGACTATGCGATCTATAAAAAAATATTGCAGCAGGTGTGCACCCGATTTGACGAATATACCCTGATCGCTGAGAACTCTCCGCATTTAACAATTGAGGAAGAGGGCGATTATTATCGGATCACGCACAATAAGATTCCGATGATGCTACTCAAATCCGATACCATATTGCTACCCATCAGGAATGTGACGATAGAGGAGCTGTCGCATTACCTGCTGGCAGAAGTCATCGGCGATAAAGCCCTGCTGGATGAATTGCGTATACATCAGTTCGAGATGCGGGTTTCTTCCGGTCCCGATCAATGGGGCAGTGCTAAATGGGTTCGATCCGATGACTGATGTGTTTGCCGCCAGTGGTTCGGAACTACAGGAGCGTCGAGAGCGTGTATTCCTGGTGTTGGCAGGGTTTTTCCTGTGCGCCATGACCTTACTTAATGTGATAGGCATAACCCGATTTGTGCAGTTGGGGCCGATGCAAATAGCGGTCGGGGTACTGGCCTATCCACTGACATTCCTGTGCACCGATTTGATAAGTGAATTATTCGGTCGAGCACGCGCAAATTTTCTGGTCACCGTGGGCCTGATTCTGAATGGTTTTATTCTGCTGGTCATGTACGTGGCCAACGCTATGCCTGCGGTAGATCCGATCGCGCAGCCGCCATGGCAGAATATCCAGCTGGCAAATTCGATTGCATTGCCCGACGGCTCCGCTGTGGAAAAGTCGGTGGAGTTGTTTTCGCTGGTCTATGCCTGTACCGCCGGTGCGGTGCTGGCATCGATGATGGCTTATGTAGCGGCTCAATATATTGACGTATACCTGTTTCACTTTCTGCGCAAGAAAACCGCCGGTCGCCACCTGTGGCTGCGCAACAACTGCAGCACGCTGATCAGTCAGGCAGTGGATTCGATAGCGGTGATCAGCATCACCTTTGGCGCTGTTGTGCTGGCAGGTGAGATGACTATGGGAGTGGTATTGGGATTGATTTTAAGTAATTACGTGTTCAAACTTCTCGCAGCCTTGCTGGACACGCCAATTATCTACTTGCTGGTAAGCAAACTGAGGCCTTATATGGGAATCGATCAGGCGTCATTCGCCACTGCGGCAGAGCGAAGGGCGCCGGCATGAGAAAATTGTTACTGATCAGCGGGGCCAGTAAGGGTATTGGCTACGCAACCGTCAAACTGTTCCTCGACAAGGGTCATCAGGTAGTCAATGTTTCGCGTACGCCCTGTGACATCGATGGTGTCAGTAATTTAGCTATCGACCTGATGCAGCGTGACTGGCCGGACATGGCAGCAGATACGCTGCGCATTGCATGTGAAGACTATGAGCGCATAGCACTGGTGCACAATGCGGCGATGATGACCAAAGATTCTGTATCAGACCTCAGAGCCGACAGTTTGCGTGATGTGCTGGAGCTCAATGTGGTTGCGGCGGCGCAGTTGAACCGGCTGGTATTGCCGATGATGAACGACGGATCTTCGATTATTTATATAAGTTCCACATTAGGTACCAAAGCGGTGGCTGGCACGCACGCATATGTTGTATCAAAACACGCGATGGTCGGGCAAATGCGTGCTACCTGCCAGGATTTGGCGGGCACTCAGATACATACTGCTTGTATTTGCCCTGGATTCACTGAAACCGAAATGCTGCAGCAGCATCTGGGCAAAAACCCCGACCTGCACGACCAAATCACTGCGCAGGTCGTGCTGGGACGCCTGGTTCAACCGCATGAAATAGCACATACAATCTGGTTTGCCAGCCAGAACCCGGTGATTAATGGCGCGTTGATCGACGCTAATCTAGGGCAGATCGAACGCTGACACAGGCGGCCTCGGGCACTGACTACGCTTACCTCACAGACTATTAATGAGCTGTAAATACAAAAATTTAACGGCACTGCTATTGGCGCTGTATATCGTTGATCTATCCGCAACTGAAATCGAAGAAGTAGCGGTGATAGGTACCCGGGTAGCTACCAGCGTGCTGAACCTGCCCAACAACGTGTCGGTACTGGACAGTGATGTATTGCAAAGTATCTCGGCAGTGCATATTCAACAGGCCATCGGCCAGGCGCCGGGCGTTAACTACCAGCGCGGCAATGGCCAGGAATCACTGCCCGCAATTCGCTCAGCAGTGCTGACCGGAGCGGGTGCCTGTGGTTCAGTGCTGGTGTTAGAGCAGGCGATTCCAGTGCGTGGAGCCGGGTTCTGTAACGTCAACGAGCTATTCGACACTCATTTCGAACAAGCCCGTCAAATTGAAGTAGTACGTGGGGCCAACACGGCTTTTTATGGTTCAAACAGCCTGACCGGCAGCATAAATGTCAGTCTTCCCTCAATCGGCCCCGATTATTTATCCTTCGAAGTAGGCGCTAACCAATATGTGCGGGCAAAGGCCGCAATTGGTTACGGCGATAGTGATACGGGTAGTGCTTACGGCCGTGTGTATCTCACCGCTACCGAGGATGGCGGCTATCGCGACGATTCCGGCTATCAGCAGCAAAAATTCAGCTGGCGGCACCATCAAACCATCGCTGGTTGGAAAGTTGATGCAGGAGTCACCGCCACCAGACTGGATCAGGAAACTGCCGGATTTGTTGTCGGGCCGGACAGCTACCGTGACCCGGTTTTGCGTAAGCAAAACCTGGATCCGGAAGCATTCCGCAAAACATCGTCGCTGCGAGCGTGGGCCTCGCTATCCAGACCGGTGGGTGAAAACAAGCTGCTTATTACTCCTTATATACGTGCCACAAACATGGATTTCCTGCAGCATTTCCTGCCCGGTGACCCGCTTGAGGAAAACCGTCAACAGGGGTTTGGCTGGCAATCCAGCGTGAACGGATCTATCGGTGATAAATTGCGCTGGGCGCTTGGTGTAGACGGCGAATTCAGTGACGGGGAACTGCAGCAAACACAGGATAAACCTACCCAGGGTTCTGCCTTTCTGCGTGCCACGATTCCGACCGGAACTCACTATGACTATCAGGTTGATGCCCGCCAGTTGGGTGCATTTTCACATCTCACATGGAGTCCTGACGAACGCTGGCGCTTGATTGCGGGTTTGCGTTTTGAGTCTATGCACTACGACTATGACAATCGTGCGCTGGATGGACGCACGCGCGATGATGGCAGTGAATGTGGTTTTGGCGGTTGTCGCTACAGCCGTCCCGCTGACCGGCGCGATTCATTTGCACATTTGACTCCCAAGCTCGAGTTGCAGTACCAGGCCAGTGATGACTGGCGCTGGTATCTGGCATTGGCAGATTCATTCCGTGCGCCGCAGGCTACCGAACTGTATCGCCTGCAAAGGGCACAAATCGCAGCCGATCTGGATGAAGTGGAAGCCACCACTTTGGAAGCCGGGGCCCGCTGGCAGTCCGGGTCGAACCGGTTTGGGATAAGCGTCTATCAGCTGCAGCAGAAAAACCTGATTATTCGTGACGCTGACTTCTTTAATGTGGATGGTCAACGCACCGATTCAAGTGGAATCGAATTGGATTTTCGGCACGATATCAACAAGCAGTGGTCGATAGCCGGCGCGTTGAGCTACGCCAGCCACAAATACGCCTCTGATCAATTTCTCGATGCCATCAATATCAATGGCAACAGGGTAGATACTGCGCCACGCTGGTTCGGCAGTGCGACACTGAGCTGGCAACCAACTGACAGCCTGGGTGCCGAGCTGGAATTGGTGCATCAGGATGAGTACTTTCTTGAACCACTCAATCGTTACAGCTACCCGGGGCATACACTGCTGCATTTGCGTGCCAGCTATATGATGGGTCCGCAATGGCGCATCGCATTCCGCATCCACAATCTGGGCAACCGCAGCTATGCTGAGCGGGCTGATTACACTACTTTCACCGATGAGCGTTATTTTCCCGGTGAGCCGCGTTCTCTGTTCGCGGAAATCGGCTGGACGTTCTAAGCTAGATAAGCGCGCAGTGCAGCATACAGATATGCAACATCCTTGCATCCAGCGGTTTCACGGATTGAGTGCATAGCCCACTGCGGCACGCCCACGTCCAGCGTTTCAATGCCAAGTTCAGTTGCAGTCAGTGGCCCTATGGTGCTGCCGCATCCCATATC
>JAHHOC010000473.1 GCA_018677115.1 Arenicella sp.
GTTGATAACCGGTGCAATCACCGACTCCTCGGCAAAAATATTCTCACCGCCGCAACGGTCTATAGCCTGGCTGATGAGGTGCTGCCCATTCAATGTTTGCAACGGCTTGTTCCATACCTGGTAAAACACGGATACAGTTTCGGCATCCGCGTAGCGCTTTGTCAGTGCGTTGAGGCTGGTTAAATAGGTGTGTGCAGCGGTCGATGCGATGTGCGCAGTGCCAGCCAGTTTGCCGATGTCTGAAATTGACCGGGCAATGTCTTCAAGTGTTCTGGGTTCATCAATATATAGGGTGAATCCCAGTTGATTTAATTGTTCTATGCTTCTCTGTGTATTGCCACTTTGCCATGCGATTATCAGATCCGGTTGCAGTGCGATGATTCGCTCAATATTCAGGACATTGTTACTACCCACCCGCTCAATAGATTTCGCTGCCGCAGGATAATCGCTGTAATCCACTGCGGCGACCAGTTTTTCACCAGCGCCGGCGCTGAAAACATTTTCAACGATATGCGGTGACAGCGCCAATATTCTTTGTGCAGGAGCGGGCAGGGTGACCTCTGCGCCACTGTAATCGGTAAGCGCGATTGCCTGATCTGAGGCGACACTCGTAGCAGCGCAACTTAGCAGCAATGCGAGCGCAACCAGTATTGTTTGTTTGCTAGCCATCGTCGCTTACTAAAATCGGGCTGCCATGATTGGGGTGAGGCACAATCGTCACCGGTGTTTTGAACAGTATCTCCATGTATGGCTGCGTTATGACCATATCCGGTGTTCCAAAAGCCAGGTTTTCCCCTTGCCGCAGAGCCAATATTTTATCTGCATAGCGGGCGGCCAGGTTAACATCGTGCAAGACCATAACAATGCCTATTTCCTGTTCCGCTAATTGACCGATGGTTTGCATTAACATGCGTTGATGGCCCAGATCAAGCGCGGTAGTCGGTTCGTCGAGGAGCAATAAGCGGGGCAGGCTGCCGGAATTGCGGGATGACCAGAGTTGAGCTATGACCCGTGCTAGCTGTACGCGCTGCTTTTCACCACCGGACAAGGTTGTATAGCGACGTTGTTCAAGGTCTGCGATGTCCATCAGCGCCATGCAACGACGAATGATTTGATCATCTTTCTGCACCCCACTCCGGTGGGGCACACGCCCGAGAGCGACCACCTCATAAACTCGGTATGGAAAGTTCAATAAACTGAATTGTGGCAAAACCGCCAGTTGCCGGGCCCGCAATGTCGGGTTCGAGGCGATGTTCTCAAACAGTATAGAGCCTGACTGGTGAGCGATATCGCCTGCGATCGATTTGATCAGAGTTGATTTGCCGGCACCATTCGGCCCGATTACACATACGATTTCACCGGGGTTAACATCAAGGCTGATGTCGGTGAGTAGTGGCTGAGGCGCTTGTTTAGGTCGCACACACAGCTTGTTGACTGACAACAGGCTCATCTATTGCATTCCGTACTGGTGGCGATAACGTAACAGGGAAATAAAAAACGGCGCGCCCAGAAAAGCGGTTACGATGCCGACCGGAAGTTCAACTGGTGCTATGGCAACGCGGGCAACGGTGTCCGCCAGCAGTAATAATATTGCTCCCCCCAGAGCTGAAGCGGGCAACAGCAGGCGATGATCAGGGCCAACCATCAGTCGGATTATATGTGGCACGACCAATCCAACAAAAGCAATGCTGCCGGCCAACGCAACCGACAAACCCACGCCCAGGGCAACGATTAACACCAACTGCAATTTCACCCGCTGGACACGTATACCGAGGTGCCGCGCCTCGGATTCACCGAGCAGTAGTGCGTTCAACGCGTTCGCATAGCGCGGCAGGACGAAAACAATCGCAAGGGTGAAAACAGCCGCCACTGCTACTGACTGTTGATTCGCTCCGTCCAGGCCACCCATTCGCCAAAGGCTTATGCGCCGAAGCATTTCATTGTTGGAAAAATATTCCAGAAGCCCGCTAAGCCCTCCGGCCAATGCGGTGATCGCGACACCTGCCAGCAGCATGGTGGCCACCGATGTGCCCCTGCTACTGGTGGCGAGCCGGTAAACAAACAATACGGTTAAAGCGCCACCCGCAAATGCGCCTAAAGAAACCAGGCTTAAGCCGGCAAGACCCTGCAATGAAGTGAAGCTGGAGGCGAAAAAAATCACCATCGCTGCTCCGGTGGTGGCGCCGGCGGTTACTCCGATCAGGGAGGGGTCAGCTAACGGGTTCCTGAACAGACCCTGGGTGACTGCGCCGCAGATCGCCAGCAGTGCACCAATGAATGCTGCCATCAACGCCCTTGGCAGGCGGATCTCCAGCACAATCATGGTCGTCCGGGAATCGCTTTCCAGCCCCAGCAGGGAACGGGCTGTGGCTGACCAGGGAAGTTCAACGGCGCCAAACACAACCGCCGCGAGGAAACATAGCGGTAGCGCCAGGCTAAAACTGGCTAGTAATTTGGTTCGCTGATTAACGTGCGCACTCAAGGTAATTTGGCGGTGAATTACCAACGGTGGAGCAACAGTTTTTCAAATAAATATTCAAAACTTATAGCGCAGCGTCAGTTTGCCCTGGCGACCAAGGGTCCGGTAGCGTTCATTAGGGCCTATTAAATTCAGGGTGTAATCTTTGTCGAATAGATTATCGATGCTGGCCGACAAATTCAGCCTGTCGTTAATTCTATAGGAACCCCTTATGTCTACTAGACCGTAGCCGGACAGTTCAGTGCCTGAGTTGTCGTGACGTCCATCTTCAATCATCAGGTCAAGCGCCAATTTGAACCTGTTGAAATCGCGCTGCGCACCCAAGCGCACCGTGGTTTCAGCACGGTCATCGAGCTTAATACCGCTTTCTGCGTCTTTAGCTGATAACAAATCAACCCGCGCGGACAGGATCCAGTCCGCGACGGTGGTGCTGAAT
The DNA here is from genome assembly GCA_018677115.1 of Arenicella sp. Lineage (GTDB taxonomy): Bacteria > Pseudomonadota > Gammaproteobacteria > Arenicellales > Arenicellaceae > Arenicella. The sequence continues at coordinate 2,916 of JAHHOC010000473.1, forward strand.
TCCGCCTCCAGACCGTCAATTTCTGCCTCACCGATATTGGCAGCAAGAAAGGTGTTTGGGTCAAAGCTAAACAGATTAGTGACGTCGGTCTGATACGCTGACATGCGCCACTGCAGATTGCCATGTTGGCCCAGCAAACTCAGTTCCACAGACTCTGATTCTTCAGCAAGAATGTCCGGGTTACCGAAGAATGGGAAATACAGGAAGTTGAAAGAGGGTGCGGAGAAAGCCGTGCCATAGCTTAGAACCGCACGTACATTGTCATTAAAGTCATAGTTTAAAGCGATACTGCCGTTGGTTTCGTCACCATACGCAGAGTTATCATCATAGCGCAGGTTGCCGACAACACTTATCGGGCCACGGCCATATTGCACCAAGGCAAACAAGCCAGCATTGTCTCGATCGCTGACCGGGAAACTGTCGGCGGGGGTTATTTTTTCCTGATAGTAATCAGCACCTACTGTGAATGCGATGTATTCACTGGCTGCATATACGAATTCCGTAGCAAGGCTGTCGCGCCTGGTTGTCAGGTCGGAGGCGAAAACTTCGGTCACAGATTGATCGCTGTTGGTACCCATGGTCGTGGTCCAGTCCAGCGATTCGTTTAAACGGCTCGCGATGCTCAATGCCGCACTCAGTGTTTCGGTCAATGTCATGGCGCCATTATCTGCACCAAATGTATTGTCAAACTGACTCTCATTTTCACTGTAAAGTACGGTTAATTGAGCGGACGTATTCTGACCCAGTTGGGTCCGCCCGCCCAGGCTGTAAGAGTTCTCCTCATAACTGTCGATATCATCATTGCCGCCACTGACGATACTGGTATGGTCGATTCCGTCACGGTCCTCAAAACCGGCGCTGATATGAAGACTGTTTGTGTCGTTCCCACTATGCAGGCTGAGGCCATACTCGCTGAATCCATCATTGCCGATGCTCACCAGCAGTGACCCTCTACCGTCGTCGCCGCCTTTTCGAGTGAAGAGTTGAATTACACCTCCGACCGCATCTGCACCGTATATGCCGGAAAGCGGTCCTTTAACTACCTCAACGCGTTCGATTGCTTCCACCGGGTAGGCGTTCAAGGTGGCCTGTCCCAAACTAGCGCTGCCCACACGTACGCCGTCAATCAGCACAATGTTTTGCGCGATTGAGGTGCCGCGAAGGAATGTGCCGGTTACTGAACCTCGTCCACCAGTCGGGGTTACCGATATCCCCGAGAGCTGCTCTAACAGATCCGGGATGTCGACGGCTTGTGCAGCTTCGATATCCTCGAGAGTGAGCACATGCGAGGTGGGTAAAACATCCAGTAAATTTTGCGATCCTTTGGCAGTAACCACGATCTCTGTTTTATCAGCCGTGTTGGACTCGCCTTCAGTAGCATGGCCGGTGCCTGAATTTCCTGTGATTAGAAAGCCCAACAACAATAGGGCTGAAGATTTTCTTGACATCATTAACACCTGTTTCGTATCTATACCCTGCTAGGGGTAGCATAAAAAGGTGATAAAGCGAGGAAACAAGGTGGGCGGTGGGGGAACTAAGCACTCGCTTGGCCTTGGATGGCAGCCCTCCGCTCCATCAATGGTTAACAACTCTGTCGCGTGAGCGATTTTTTAGGCCGGTTCCGGACTCTTGTGGCCTGCGGCCATCAATTACCGTTGCGGGGGCAGTGTTGGGATTGCACCAACTTCCCGTTTAACCGTTGTTCGCTGCCGGAAAAATACATCTTGGCAGGGTCAAACGGCACCTGAGTTCTGCGCGAAATTATAGGACTACCAAGTTTAAAGTCAATCAAAGAAGTAAAAAAGGCGGGCCATAGGCCCGCCTTTATGTTGTTGCCAGGCTGTTGAATCTTTATGCGGCTTGATGCTCGTGAGTGATGGTCTGGGGCTCGTTGCTTTCAATATTAATCGAGCGTGGTTTCATCGCTTCCGGAACTTCCTTGACCAGGCTTATGGTCAGCAAGCCATCCTGTAGTTTTGCTTCAGTAATCTCGATATGATCCGCCAGGTTGAACTTGCGTTCAAACGAGCGATTAGCGATTCCCTGATGTAAAAATGTACTGGTCGTGTCAGCCGTTTCTTTTTTACCGCTAATGGTGAGCACACCATTTTCAACCTGGATATCAAGTTCGGCCTGTTTAAATCCCGCCACGGCGAGGGTAATGGCATAGTTGTCTTCCTCTACAACTTCAATGTTGTAAGGCGGATAACCTGCCGATGATTTTTCTGTCTGGAACGCGGCGTCAAGCAACGAACCAAATCGGTCAAAACCAACGCTGCTGCGGTATAAAGGTGCTAAATCAATACGATTCATAATAATCTCCTGTTTATTCTCAAATTGAGCAATAAGTGTTAAGTGAATGCCGCTTGCGGACCCCGCATACCGGCTTACAGTTAGACGAATCTCATAGAGACTTCGACATCCAATAGATAGGGCGCAACGGGTTCGTTTCAAGCCCGTTCTCAAAAATAATCTTGGCCTGTTGGAAACTCCTTATCAGGGTTGCTTTGTTATGACAGCAGCCTCCGGTATAACGCAAATGGCGTTAATAAACTGATATAGTTGCGCCAATTTCGAGAACCTGATTTTCTACCATAAAAACCCCCTATGAGAGCCGCAGCGCGAGTGCAGGCAGCCATTGAGTTGCTGGATGAGATTGATCGCACCGGTTATCCGGCTGACCGGACAATGTCGCATTATTTCCGTCAGCGCCGCTATATCGGTGCGGGTGATAAACGTGAAATATCGGAGCATCTGTATGCCGTGCTGCGCCACCGTCTGAGTCTTCAGCACTTGCTGAAATCGGTATCACTGACCTCATCGAGCAGATTATTGATGGCAGTGCATTTGCTTCAGATTGGAACCAAGCTGGAATCTGTTTTTGATGGCCAACGGCATAACCCAACACGTTTTGGAGACACCCAGCTCGAAGCATTGGGCAATATAGAGTTTGCCAAACTGGGCGACGCGCCCCTGTACATCCGTCTGAACGTGCCAGAGTGGATAGCACCCGGTCTCGAGGCTGTTCTCGGCCAGCGCTTTGCAGTTGAAATGCAGGCTCTAAATGAACGAGCGTCAACTGACATAAGGGTAAATAGCCTGAAATCGAGTAGACAGCAGCTTGGCCCCGAGTTTGAGAGGCAGGGGCTAAAGTTCAGCGACGGCGAACTGGCGCCATCTGCTATTGTGTTTGAACAGCGGGTCGCGCTGTTTGACACGGATGCATTCAAACGTGGTGAATTCGAGGTTCAGGATCAAGGTTCACAGTTGCTCGCCCTGGCCACAGGCGTCAGGCCCGGTGATAAAGTCATCGATTTTTGTGCCGGTGCGGGCGGTAAGACACTGGCGATGGCGGCTATGATGCAAAATAAGGGCACGCTGTATGCCTGCGATATTCACTCAAAGCGCCTTGATGAGCTGAAAAAGAGATGCCGCAGGGCAGGGGTGCACAATGTACGCGTTCACCGCCTGAGTTCGGAGCAGGATAAATGGATCAAGCAACATTCGTCGTATGCCGATGCAGTATTAGTAGACGCACCGTGCACAGGTACCGGCACGTGGCGGCGCAACCCCGATAGCCGGTGGAGGTTGGATTCGGGCGACCTGCAATATCTGTTGCAGCTGCAGCACTCTATTCTGACCAATGCGGCGCGATTGGTTAAACCCGGCGGAAAATTGTTTTACGCTACCTGTTCTTTGTTACAGGAAGAAAATGAGCGACAGATAGACCAGTTTCTGGATGCAAATGCGCAGTTCAAGCCATCGGTCATCGGCAATTTGAATCTGTTTCAGGCCATTGCCGACAAAGTGGAGTTATCTGCAAATACTCTGAGAACCTATCCCGCCCTGTCAGGCTGTGACGGCTTTTACCTCTGCGCGTTGCAACGCGCAGAGGAATCATAAACCTGCTTTGCTCTAGTCTTTACCGAACTTAAATCCTTTCAGTTTGTCACCCAGTTTGTCGCCAACTCCCAGTTTGTCGCCCAAATCACCACCAAGCTTATCACCCAGCTTTTCCTTGATTTGTTCATCGACCACTTGCTTGACCTTTTTCTTGGCTTCCTCGGCCAGAATCTTGCCAATTTCACCGGTAGCATAATCCTTTATCTGGGCCGAGACATGGTTAGTCAGTTCCCGCGTCAGCCTGCCTGAAATCTGTTCCGGGTTACCCTTTAAATTCTTAAGTACAAAATCTTCCATAACAAACGAGCGCTCGCCCAGTTTATCTGCGACAAGGTTAATTTGTGCCTTTCGCAACTCAAAAGAATTAATGGTGATTATCGTATCGTCCATGCTGCTGGGTTCGGTGGACTCCTCTGTTTCAGGCATGTTTGCCAATAAGTCCTCGAAATTATTTTTAGTGCCCTTCAGCTCGGCGTTGATAATCGGTTGGTTAATCAGTATTCGCTCAACCAGTTGATTTTCGTAATCCACATCAGCTGAAAAAGTGGCAACCTGAATCGCCGAGGCAGCCTTATAACCGGCCGGGTTGGCCACCGACAAGCCGTTAATCGTGGCGATGCCCTCTGCCAATTGCGTGACCACGCTTTCTACTTTGACTTTAGATCCCAGCGCTGCTGAGCCTTCTTTTTCGATTACGTCTGCGATTATCTGGTCAAGCTTGCCAACCAGAACTGTTGCGGCAATGCCTACGATGGCAATAATCACAACCAATCCGATGAGAACTTTTTTCATACGATTATCCTTGTTATCTGAATCAATATTTTGGACTCGCTAAACTAGCAGATTTCATAGCTCGTGCAAAGAGTAGAGCCGCTATGCACATGGATTTTGAATAGTCGCTACGCGTGTTTTCTGCTATCC
>JAHHOC010000505.1 GCA_018677115.1 Arenicella sp.
GGGTGCATCCTCCCACTATCCTGGCGCAGTCGAATCGTTACTCTTATGAAAAGTTGAGTGAGTTGATCGGTATATCGCGTAAAAAAATATTGACCATGGTGGAAGCCAAGAGCTCGCGACAGTTCATGTATTTAAAGCGGCATTTATCGCCACAGTTAGCTGCCAAGGTGCTGGCGCTTGACATTCCCGGTGTCAACTCGGTGCGCGAATACAAGCGATATTACCCCGCAGGGCCGGTGTTGGGTCATGTGCTCGGATTTACCAATATCGACAATGACGGGCAGGAAGGACTGGAGCTGGCCTATGACGATCAGCTCCGGGGTAGCGCCGGCCGCACCCAAGTTTTGCAGGATAAAGTTGGCCACGTGGTGGAATATGTTGAGCAACTGAGCCGCGTGCAGCATGGCAAGGACATCAAGCTCAGTCTCGACTCGCGAGTTCAGTACCTGGCTTACCGCCACCTGCAGGCGGCAGTGAAAAAGCACCGCGCCAGCAGTGCTTCACTGGTGGCACTAGACGCCAAAACTGGTGAGGTGCTGGCCATGGTCAGCATGCCGGACTTCAACCCCAATGATCGCAGTCAATTGCGTAGTGCGCAATTTCGCAATCGCGCCATCACCGATGCTTATGAGCCCGGCTCCACCATGAAGCCGTTTACCGCAGCGATGGCGCTGCAAGCCGGAGTGTTGGCAGCTGAAAGTGTGATTGAGACAGCCCCGGGATATATGTACATCGGGCGCAGCCGAATTAACGATACCAAAGATCACGGTGATCTGACGGTAGCTGACGTAGTGGCAAAATCCAGTAATATTGGCTCAGCGAAAATTGCCATGATGATGCGGCCACGTGATCTTTATGAGCTGTATCGGGAGCTGGGTTTTGGTCAGACCAACAAGCTGAAACTGCAAGGCGAGCAGAAGGGCATGCTGGTCAAGCGTAAGAAATGGCGGCCAATCGAACATGCCACCCTATCATATGGCTATGGTTTATCGGTGAACACGCTGCAATTAGCGCATGCCTATCAGGCGCTTGCCAATAAGGGTGTGCAACTGCCTGTCAGTCTCCATCCACTGCAAGCCTTGCCGCGTGGTAAACGGGTTTTCTCGGAACAAACTGCCAATGCGATTGCGCGGATGCTGGAGGCGGCGGTCAGTGAACAGGGAACGGCGCCGCAGGCACGTGTAGACCATTATCGCGTAGCCGGTAAGACCGGCACGGCGCACCGGGTTAAGAACGGTGAGTATCAGGACGATAGCTACACTTCCCTGTTTGCAGGTTTTGCTCCAGTCAGTGATCCGGAAATAGTGATGGTGGTGTCCATCGATGATCCACAGAGTGTGGACTACTATGGCGGGCTGGTTGCGGCACCGGTATTTTCCAAGGTTATGGCTGGTGCATTGCGTTTTCGTGATGTGCCTCCGGACGGATTGCAGCCAGCTGAGCAGCCTTTAAAACTGATGATCACCCGGCCTCAGCCATTGGCAGCCACCAGGCCGCAAACTGCGGAGGACGGATAGTGAACTATTCTATGCCGCTGGATCAGTTAATTGCCGGACTGGCGCAGGCTCCGGTAACTGATGTGCTGATATCCGATTTGGCGATCGATAGCCGGGCTGTAACTGAAGGGGCCTTGTTTATAGCCTGTCCCGGGGGCAGTACCGACGGCCGTGATTTTATCGAAGCAGCACAACAGGCGGGTGCCGCCGCTGTGCTCTATGAGGCGGATGGATATGAGGTGCCAGACTCTGTCACCATGCCGGCCTTTGCGGTCGCCGATCTGCAAAGCAAAGCAGGGTATCTGGCGGATCGTTTCTTTGGCCAGCCAAGCAGCGAATTGCAGGTGTTCGGGGTCACTGGTACCAACGGCAAGACAACCAGCTGCTATTTATTGACCCAGGCATTTACCGAGTTGGGTATGAAAGCGGCCATGATCGGTACCATCGGCGCTGGCACATTGGAGCAATTATCTTCGTCATCGCTGACCACGCCGGATGCGATTGCGCTGCATCGCCTGCTGGCTGAAATGCGTGATAAGGCAATCACCCAGGTCTGCATGGAAGTGTCTTCGCACGCACTCGAGCAAGGCCGGGTGAACGGCGTACAATTTTTTTGCACTTTGTTCACCAATCTTAGTCAGGATCACCTGGACTACCACGGTGATATGCGTAGTTACGCTGCAGCCAAACAGCGTCTGTTTACGGAGTTTCACAGCGAACTGGTAATTACCAATGCCGATGATGAAACCGGCGCAGCGTTGATCGATCTCGCCAACGCTAATTTCATTGCCAGCTACAGCGAGCAAAGTGGACATGGCGATGTGTCCCTGCAGCAGGCTGAGCTGCGTGCCGACGGGATGCGGCTACTGGTTGAAGCTAATGAAACTGACATCGACCTGACCACGCGCCTGATCGGCAAAGTCAATATTCCCAATGTATTAATGCTGGTCGCGTCCCTGTTGGCGCTGAGCACCCCGGTTGAACAGATCAGGCAAATTGTTGCGACCTTGCAGCCCGCACCCGGTCGAATGGAACTGCACAAGGTGGCAGGCAAGCCGAGTGTAGTGGTTGACTATGCGCACACACCGGACGCATTGCGTAAAGCACTTGATTCGCTTCAACAACATTGCAACGGGCAACTATGGTGCGTGTTTGGCTGCGGCGGTGACCGGGATGCTGGCAAGCGGCCGATGATGGGGGCGGCCGCAGATCAGTTGGCCGACGTGGTAGTAGTGACCAACGACAATCCCCGCTCCGAATCCCCGCAACAGATTGCCGAGCAGATCTGTGCCGGCATAAAGGGAGAATGCAGGGTGGAACTGGATCGTGCGGCGGCAATCAGGACCGCGATCACTTTAGCGGCTGCGGACGACTGGGTGCTGGTAGCCGGCAAGGGCCATGAAACAACACAAACCGTAGGTGACCGGATACTGCCATTTTCTGATCGACAACAGGTCATTGAAAACCTTGGAGCGGCGGCATGATGCAGCTTTCCCAAGTGGCGACTGCGGTAAACGGTGAAATGCATGGGAACGATGTTATGTTGCGCGGCGTGGCTACCGATACGCGAGCGGATTGCGAAGGTCGTTTATTCGTAGCGTTGAAGGGCGAAAACTTTGACGCCCATGATTTTGTATCCCAGGCTCAACATCGTGGTGCGTTTGCGGCCCTGATTGAGCGCCATATTAACTTGCAGATTCCCACGGTTGTGGTTGACAGTTCGCATCAGGCATTACTGGACCTGGCAGCCTGGTGGCGCGCTCAGTTTTCCCTGCCGGTGATTGGCGTGACCGGCAGCGTCGGTAAAACCAGTGTTAAGGAAATGCTGGGCAGCATTTTTGCTGAAATTGGCAACGGCGTTGTCACCCGCGGGAACTTAAATAACGAAATTGGCGTACCGCTCACGCTGTTGCGGCTGGTGCAAGGCGATCAGTACGCGATCATTGAAATGGGCATGAATCACGCCGGTGAAATCGCCCGCTTAAGCAAGATTACCAAGCCAACTATTGCGCTCATCAACAATGCCGCCGCTGCCCATCTGCAAGAATTAAAGTCGGTAGCTGAGGTAGCGCGTGCCAAAGCCGAGATATTCCTTGGCCTTGATGATGAGGGTATCGCGCTTATCAATCTTGATGATGAGTTTGCCGGGCAGTGGATCGAAACCGCTGGGTCACGTCGGATTGTGACCTTTGGTCTGCATCAGGACGCTGATGTAAATGCGCGTTTCGAGTTGCGACCAGCGTCGATTTTTATGCAAGTGAATGCGTTCGAAACATCGTTTGAAGTAGAGATGCAGGTGATCGGTGAACACAATGTGCGCAATGCGCTGGCCGCCATCGCCGTCGCCAGGGCGGCCAATATTCCGGTGCGGGCGATCCGTGCCGGGTTGAAGATTTACCGTCCGCTTGGCGGGCGCCTGAGTACGCATAAGTTTGCTCAGGTGACGATTTACGACGACAGCTATAACGCCAATCCAGCATCGATGCAGGCAGCGATCAACACCTTGTCACAGTTCAACGATACTACCTTGATTGTCGGTGACATGGCGGAGCTGGGGGCGGCTGCCGATCAGGCGCATATCGAAGTCGGCAAATACGCCAGGGATAAAGGCGTGAACCGGTTGCTGGCCTGTGGTGAATACGCATCGTTGGTTGCCGATGGTTTTGGCCCCGGTGCAAAAACATTTCCCTCCCAGGTCGGCCTTATTGAGTCGCTGCTAGCTGCAGGAGCACCGCAAGGTTTTATCCTGGTCAAGGGGTCGCGTTCCGCCAGGATGGAGAGAGTAGTTAAGGCGCTGATCGATCTGATAGAAACCGATAACGGTGGAGAAAGCTGATGTTAGTAGCGTTGTTTGAGAATCTCGCCCAGCAGTACAGCTTTTTTAACGTTTTTCAGTACCTGACCCTGCGGGCAATTTGTGCTGTGCTAACCGCGCTACTTGTCAGCCTGCTATTCGGGCCAGCTTTTATCCGTCGGCTGAGCAGTCAGCAAATAGGACAGACCGTGCGCCAGGACGGACCGCCAACCCATTTTGATAAGGTGGGCACCCCGACCATGGGTGGCTTGTTAATCCTGGCTTCAGTGTTGATTGCAACCATGCTGTGGGCAGACCTCGGTAACCGCTTTGTGCAGATCACCCTCATTACCTGTGGATTTTACGGTCTGATCGGCTGGTATGACGATTATTTGAAACTGATCCGCAAGGATCCGCGGGGGATGGGGGCGGCCAACAAGTTCATCAGCCAGAGCGTAGTGGCCCTCGTGGCCGCTTTATTCCTATACAACACAGCCCAGTTGCCGATTGAAACTGCGCTGATAATTCCGTTTTTTAAAGATATTGAAATTGCCCTGGGCCTGTTGTTCGTGCCATTAACCTATTTTGTGATCGTGGGCACCAGCAACGCGGTTAACCTGACTGACGGCCTCGACGGATTGGCGATTGTACCGACTGCCATGGTAGCGGCGGCCCTGGGGGTGTTCTGTTATCTGTCGGGTAACGCCATATTTTCTGAATACTTGGCCATTCCACAAATTCCCGGGACCGGTGAGGTAATGATTTTCTGTGCAGCGCTGGTGGGCGCAGGATTGGGATTCCTGTGGTTCAACACCTATCCGGCACAAGTGTTCATGGGTGATATCGGTTCGCTTTCCCTGGGGGCGTCACTCGGTATTGTCGCGGTAATCGCGCGACAGGAACTGGTGCTGTTCATTATGGGTGGCATTTTCGTGCTGGAGACGGTCTCGGTCATTCTGCAGGTTATCTCCTTCAAGTTGTTTGGCAAGCGAATCTTCCGTATGGCTCCTATCCATCATCATTTTGAGCTGAAAGGCTGGCCCGAACCGCGGGTCATAGTGCGCTTCTGGATTATCAGCTTAATACTGGTGCTAATTGGCCTCGCTACCCTGAAGGTTCGCTAAGCAAAGATGAAACTGCAAGCTTACAATTCGGCGCAAAGCATCCTCGAGCAATACCGGGCGGGGACGGTGATTGGTCTGGGCGAGACCGGATTCAGCGTGGTGCGCTACCTGCTGTCCCGGGGGCTCGACGTTACCGTGCTTGATTCTCGTGACCAGCCCCCAAAAGCAGGGCAACTGGCCGAACAATTTCCGCGAGTGCAAACACATTTCGGTGAGTTCGATTTTGCCAATCTAAATGAGGCAGGACTGATTATTGCCAGCCCCGGCGTTGCATTGAGTGAACCGGTGCTGCGTCAGGCACTGCAGGCCGGCGCGCATATTATTGGTGACATTGAATTGTTCATTGAGGAAAACCAGGCTCCGCTGATTGCCATCACCGGTTCCAATGGCAAAAGTACTGTGACCACCCTGGTTGGGGAGATGCTTAAATCGGCGGATAAGAATCCGCTGGTAGCCGGAAATATCGGTGCCCCGGTGCTGGATGCACTGACCGATAGCGCCGAATATGATATTGCGGTTCTGGAACTATCCAGTTTTCAGCTGGAAACAACCACCCGTATGCCGGCACAGTCTGCAGCCATCCTCAATGTCAGCGCAGACCATATGGATCGCTACGATTCAATGGGCGACTACCTGTTGGCCAAAGCACGGATTCTGCGCGGCGCCGAGGTCGCTGTATTGCCTCGTCATGACGAACAACTAAAGCAAATATCGCAGACTAACCGTATGCTCAGCTTCGCTCTGGATGAGCCGGCCAATGACGCGGAGTTTGGGGTTAAGCGGGTATCCAATAGTCGCTGGTTGATGAAAGGCAGCGAGCGCCTGGTCAAGCTGCGCGATATTCAGTTGATCGGGCTCCATAACGTGAAAAATGTGCTCGCTGCATTTGCCCTGGTTGACTTTCTTCATTTGCCGCTTAAAAAGCTGGTCAAAGCGGTTAAATGCTTTATGGGTTTGCCTCACCGTATGCAGACGGTGGCTGTGGCGGGTGAAGTTAGCTGGGTGAATGATTCCAAGGCTACCAATATCGGAGCTACTGTTACCGCATTGCGTAACCTGGAATGTGAGGTAGTTTGGATCGCCGGCGGGCAGGGCAAGGGGGCCGACTTCAAGGGCCTCGCTGAGGCAATTAGCCCGCGTATCCGCTTATTGATTTTATTGGGTGAGGATGCCGCAAAAATCGAACAGGCTTTGACTGGCCTGGTGGCGATCAAACGTGTGAGCTCGATGGCTGCGGCTGTTGAACTGGCTGGCTCGATAGCCACGCCGGGCTGCATCGTATTGTTGTCCCCCGCCTGCGCCAGTTTTGATATGTACCGCAATTTTGAGCATCGCGGGGATGACTTTTCCACCTGCGTAGAGAATCACATCCAGCGGGGTGCAGCATGAGTAGCGTTGCATTGCAGGCAAGGCGTACGCCGACCCAATCCAACTCAATCGGTGTTGATTCTGTATTGCTTGGCGTATTCATCAGTTTACTGATGCTGGGATTGGTTATGGTTTTCTCGTCCACCATTGCACTCGGCGACCTTGATCTGCAGACCAACACCAGCTACCTGTGGCGGCAATTAGTGCATATGGCCGTGGGGGTCAGTCTCACTGTTGTGGTGGCTGGCATCCCGGTGTGGGTGTGGCAGAAATTAAGTGTACCCCTGTTGCTGGCTTGCTTATTGGCGCTGGCCTTGCTGTTGCTGATCGGGGTGGAGGTCAATGGAAGTCGCCGCAGGCTATCGATTGCCGGAATTCGGATGCAGCCGGCTGAATTTGCCAAACTGGCAATGGTGATCTATGCGGCAGGTTATCTCACCCGCAAGCAGGCCGAGTTGCACCGGTTTACCCAGGGTATCCTGAATATCGGCATTGTATTGGCTGCTTTTGGAGTGTTGCTGCTGTTGCAACCGGATTTCGGCAGCTTTGTAGTAATCACCGTTACTGTTGGCCTGATGATGTTTTTGGGGGGTATCCGAATCTCTCACACTCTGCTGTGCCTGAGCCTGGCCGCGATTGTCATGTTCGTACTGATAAGCGTCTCCGACTATCGTATGCAACGGATGATGAGCTTCCGTGATCCGTGGGCTGATCCGTTTGACAGCGGCTTTCAACTGACACAGGCCCTGATAGCCATTGGCCGAGGCGAAATTTTCGGGGTGGGGCTGGGCGCCAGCATCCAGAAATTGTATTACCTGCCACACGCAAACAATGACTTCATCCTGGCAGTAATCGGTGAGGAACTCGGTTTGCTCGGAATTGTGCTGGTCATCGTATTATTCGCATTGCTGCTGCATCGTGCCCTGGTTATATCCAGGGCGGCAGAACTGGTAGGAAGGATATATGCTTCCCGCCTGGCTCAGGGAATTGGGTTTTTACTGGTATTTCAGGCTGCCATCAACATAGGCGTCAATCTGGGTGTTCTTCCGACCAAGGGCCTGACCCTGCCGTTCATTAGCTTCGGAGGCAGCAGTATGCTGGTGTGCTGTGTCGCGATGGGATTGTTGTTTGCAGTAGACCGTCAGACACGAATTCGCGAGGTGGCGGCGCGATGAGTAGGTTAATGGTAATCGCTGGTGGTACCGGTGGACACGTATTTCCCGCGTTGGCAGTGGCCAATGCATTAAGAGACCAGAATACAGAGGTAACCTGGCTTGGCACCCGCCGTGGACTGGAAGCCAGCGTTGTGCCGGCAAATAACTTTGCTATTGAATGGGTTTCAGTGGAAGGATTGCGCGGCAAGGGCTTTGTCAGTTGGTTACTGGCACCAATTAAGCTGATCCGGGCTTTGTGGCAGAGTGCCGGGGCCATCCGTCGGACTCAGCCCGATTGTGTGCTCGGAATGGGGGGCTTTGTTTCCGGCCCCGGAGGCGTGGCTGCCCGGATCATGGGAAAACCATTGATTGTGCACGAGCAAAATGCCGTCGCCGGACTGACCAACAGGTGCCTGGCCAGAATTGCCAACCGTGTTTTGAGTGGATTTCCCCGAGTGGATGGATTGCCAGCTGGTTCGCATTGGGTTGGCAATCCTGTGCGTGCTGCAATTAAGCCGTCAGCTAAGTCACCGCAACAAGAAATTAATATTCTGGTGGTCGGTGGAAGTCAGGGTGCACGTTCTCTCAATCTGCATCTGGCGGAGGTGTTCAGGCAGCAATCAGCACCCATTAACATCTGGCATCAATGTGGCAGGAATCAACGTCAAGCAGTCAACGACACCTATGCAGCAGCCGGGGTTCCGGTCAAGGTAACCGAATTTATCGACGACATGGCAGCCGCTTATCAATGGGCAGATTTGCTGATCTGCAGAGCTGGCGCCATGACCGTTGCTGAATGTTGTGCATCTGCTCTACCGGCGTTGTTCGTGCCCTATCCATTTTCGGCTGGCGATCATCAACGCTTGAATGCACAGGCTCTGGTTGATGAGGGCGCTGCCCGGGTGATTGCCAACAACGATCTGGATAAACCGCTAATGGTATCGGAACTCGCAGATTTGCTGTCCGACCCAGCTCGACTGCAAGACATGGGCAAGGCTGCGCATAGATTGCATAAGCCCAATGCGGTGCGCGACATGGTGGTGATCTGTAAGGAGTACCTGGATGCGTAAGCGCGTTAAAAATATTCATTTTGTCGGTGTTGGCGGTAGTGGCATGTCCGGCATCGCTGAGGTGCTGGCTAATTTGAATTATCGCGTCGGTGGCTCTGATATTAATGAAACTCCGGTCACCGCCCGATTGCGCGAAGCCGGCGTGGATGTGGTTATTGGCCACCACGTTCGAAATATCGAGGGCTGTGATGTGGTAGTGGTTTCTTCCGCCATTGATCGTGAAAACCCGGAAGTCAGTGCGGCTATCGAAGCTGGCATTCCTGTCATACCACGGGCGGAAATGCTTGGAGAATTGATGCGATTTCAACCCGGGATAGCGGTTGCAGGCACTCACGGCAAGACTACTACCACCAGCCTGATTGCCGCGATTCTCAGTGCAGGTGGGTTTGATCCCACTTTTGTGGTTGGTGGATTGATCAACAGCGCTGGCGCTAACGCAAAGTTGGGCGCGGGTGAATACCTGGTCGCTGAAGCTGATGAGAGCGATGCTTCGTTCCTGAATTTAAAGCCTGAGATGGCAGTGGTTACCAACATTGACGAAGATCATATGGTGACCTATCAGGGAGACCTCGCTACGCTCAAGCATACATTTGTTGCGTTTTTACAAAACCTTCCGTTCTATGGCCTGGCGGTATTGTGCGAGGACGATGACAATGTGCAGTCGATCCGCGACCAGATTCATAAGCCGGTAGTGAGCTACGGTTTTTCTGAAACTGCAAACTTTCGGGCAACCCAAATAGCGCAGCAGGGCACCCGCATGACTTTTAATGTGAGTCGACCGCGTGGGCTGGCGGAACTATCCATCGAACTGGCTATCCCCGGTAACCACAACGTGCTCAATGCGCTTGCCGCAATTGCCATCGCCAGTCACATTGAAGTCTCTGACGAGGCGATTATCACCGGTCTTAAGGAATTCCAGGGAATTGGCAGGCGCTTCCAAATTTTCGGTGAGGCTGAGATCGATGGCAAACAGGTCACCCTGGTTGATGACTATGCGCATCATCCTGTCGAGCTCGCTGCGACGCTGCAGGCCGCCCGCGGTTGCTGGCCACAGCGGCGGGTTGTAGCAGTATTTCAACCTCATCGGTATAGCCGTACTAATGACTTGTTCGATGACTTTGTACAGGTATTGGTTGAACAACCGGATCTGCTCTTATGCGAAGTCTATGCGGCAGGAGAAGAACCGATCAGCGGGGCTAACTCCAAAGCGCTATGTCAGGCGATTCGTGTCCGTGGCGCAACCAACCCGATTTATGTTGCCGATGTTGATGATCTGGAGCAAGTACTGGCTCCGATTGTAAAATCTGGCGATGTAATTTTGACCATGGGGGCCGGCAGTATCGGCAAGGCATCACGCGGCTTGTTTGAGCGGCTGGCGGCTAATGGAGGTCGCTCATGAACCCGCTCAACCAATTCGGTAAAGTCGCACTGCTATACGGTGGTGTTTCCGCCGAGCGGGACATATCACTGAAATCCGGAAATGCCATTTACCAGAGTTTGCTGGCAAGTGGCGTCGATGTTCACAAGATCGATGCAAACCCGCACAACATAGGTGGCCTGCGCGAACGGGGATTTGACAGGGCATTCCTGGCGCTGCATGGCAGCTGGGGTGAAGATGGCGTGGTGCAGGGTGCATTACAGGCGGTTGGCATGCCATTTACCGGCAGTAAGGTGTTGGGCTCGGCACTGGCCATGGATAAGGTACGCAGCAAGCAGATATGGCTGGCAAATGGCCTGCCTACGGCTGCCTTCAGAGTACTAAGCAAGGTTGAGGATTTGCCGGGGGCGATTGAATCACTGGGCCTGCCAATGTTTATCAAGCCGGCACGTGAGGGCTCCAGCGTGGGGGTTGGTAAAGTCACTGATGCCAGCCAGCTGGAGGCGGTTTGGCGGAACACCGCCGAGCTTGGCTATGAGGTTCTGGCCGAACAGTTTATCTCTGGCGCGGAACTGACTGTCGGTATTCTTAAGGACCGCGCTTTGCCGGTAATACGGATGCAGCCGGCGGGTGAGTTTTATGATTATGAGGCCAAATACCTGTCCGGTGAAACGCAATATCATTGTCCTGCGGGGCTGAGCGACGAATTGGAGCAGGAAGTGCGACAACTGGCGTTAACAGCGTTCCGGCAACTGGATTGCTGCGGTTGGGGTCGGGTCGATGCCATGCTCGACAGTGACGGGCGACCTCAATTGCTGGAAGTAAATACCATTCCGGGAATGACCGATCACAGTCTGGTACCGATGGCAGCTGCCGTTGCGGGAATTGATTTTGACGCACTGGTATTAAGGATTCTGGAGACCACGTTATGACCCGGAAACGCGCACTGGCCCATCGGGAACATCAGCAGCAGGTCCGCCGCGTGACTAAATTTGGCCGTTCTGCCTTGTTGCTGTTGGCTACGCTGTTGTCATTCGGCACTTTGGGTTTGCTGGCGGCTGACCAGCTCTACCGCCCCGATTTTTTTGTTATTGATCAACTGAAAATTAAAGGCAAGCTGCAGCATCTCGATCCCGCTCGGGTCAAGCAAACCGTTGAACGGCTGCAATTGGGAAATTTTTTCTCAATTGATTTGCGCAAGGTCAAGAACGCCGTTGAACAAATGCAGTGGGTGCAGAATGCTGATGTCCGTCGCGAATGGCCCAACTCGTTGATGATTCGTATCAATGAGCATCGGCCGGTTATGCGTTGGGGCAGGGAGCAGTGGGTCAACAGCCTGGGGCAGGTAATCAACTTGCCGGAAAACCCTGCGCTTAGATCACCGACTACCCTGTACGGCAATGAAAATGATTCACAACTGATGCTTGCAAGGACCCTGCGGTGGAAACAGGAACTTGCCCCTACGGGATTGCAGCTAAGTGAAGTTTCATTGAGCGGGTCGCACGCATGGACATTGTTATTGCACGATCCACGCAGCCAGCACAGTTTTGAATTGCTGCTGGGAAGAGACGATGTTGAGCAACGCCTGGTTCGCTTCCGGTTTTTGTATGCCAGCCAATTGCAGCGGAACGATTTGCGCTTAGACCGCGTTGATGCGCGCTACCCCGACGGTTTGGCAGTTAGCTCTACCAGGCTTGCAAGCGAATCGCAATTGGCAGTTCAGGAATCCAACGACACCTTAACAGGCATCCGAAGATGAGTAGAAAAGACGAAAACAGATTGATAGTGGGTTTGGACATCGGCACTTCCAAAGTATTGGCCATTGTCGGTGAGATTAATGCACACGACCAGGTAGAAATTATCGGTTACGGTCATCACCCTGCGACTGGAATGCGCAAGGGCGTGGTAGCCAATATTGAGGAGACAGTGACTGCTATTCAACGTGCTGTTGAAGAAGCAGAACTGATGGCCGGGTGCCAGATTTATTCAGTTTATGCCGGCATTGCCGGTGCCCATATCAACAGTTTCAATTCGGCGGGCGTAGTGGCTGTACGCGACAGTGAGGTTGATGAAAATGACGTTGAGCGCGTTATTGAATCGGCCAAGGCAGTCGCAATACCTAACGATCAAACGATTCTGCATGTATTGCCGCAGGAATTCATTATCGACGGCCAGGAGGGCATTCGGCATCCGATCGGTATGAACGGTATTCGCCTGGAAGCTAACCTGCATATGGTTACCGCGTCGGTGAGCTCGGAAAAGAATATTGAAAAGTGTATCCGGCGCTGCGGCCTGGAAGTGGATGACATCATACTGGAGCAGTTGGCGTCATGTGAATCGGTGCTGACCAACGACGAAAAAGAGTTAGGCGTTTGCCTTGTCGATATAGGCGGTGGTACCACTGATATCGCTGTTTACTCTGAAGGTGCCATCCGCCATACAGCGGTTATCCCGGTCGCCGGCGATCAAATCACCAACGACATCGCCATTGCATTGCGCACGCCCACAGCTGCGGCCGAAGAACTGAAGAAAAAGTACGCCTGCGCACTGTGCCAGATGGTCGAAACGGATGAGAGTATCGAGGTGCCCAGCGTCGGCGATCGCCCACCGCGAAAATTATCCAAACACACACTCGCCGAAGTTGTAGAACCGCGCGTTGAGGAGCTGTTTGAGTTGATAAAACTGGATCTGCGGCGCAACGGATTTGAGCACCTGATTCGCTCAGGTGTGGTATTGACCGGTGGCAGTTCAAAAATGGAGGGCATGATCGAACTGGCAGAGGAAATTTTTCATGTACCGGTGCGCCTGGGCACACCTAAATATCTCGGTGGACTCAGCGAAGTGGTCAAGAACCCGATTTATGCCACCGGCGTCGGCCTCGTACAGTTTGGCCACTCACATCAGAGCATGCAACGCGGCAGCTCGGTAAAAGAATCTCGAAGCAGGGCGATCTGGCACAAGGTCAAGCACTGGTTTCAAGGTAATTTTTAATTTGCTTTCAATCTAGCTTTAAATTTCTAAATAACGGGAGAAATAAAATGTTTGAATTATTAGATACGATAGACCAGCAGGCGGTGATTAAAGTCGTCGGCGTTGGCGGCGGCGGTGGTAATGCCGTGAACTATATGGAGCAATCACAGATCGAAGGTGTTGAGTTTATAAACGCCAATACCGATGTGCAGGCTCTGCAAAGCTCAGGTTGCAGCACAATACTGCAGCTTGGTGGAAATCTGACAAAAGGGCTTGGGGCGGGTGCCGATCCTGATGTTGGACGTCAGGCAGCGATTGAAGACCGCGACCGTATAGCGGAATCAATGACGGGTGCTGACATGGTGTTCATCACTGCTGGAATGGGCGGGGGTACCGGTACTGGCGCAGCGCCGGTGATTGCCGAGATCGCCCGTGACCTCGGTGCATTGACTGTCGCGGTGGTCACCCGGCCCTTCAAGTTTGAAGGCGCGCGACGTGATAAATTGGCAGACCAGGGCCTGAAGTTGCTGAAGGAATCAGTTGACTCCCTGATCACAATTCCCAATGAAAAATTACTCGAGGTTATGGGCAAGGAAGCGTCACTGCAGGATGCCTTTGCGATGGCCAATGATGTTTTGCGTAATGCCGTTCAAGGGATTTCCGAGTTGATAACCAGCCCGGGTTTGATAAATGTCGATTTTGCCGATGTTAAAACAGTTATGGCTGAGATGGGGCAGGCGATGATGGGTGCAGCAACCGCTGCCGGTGCCACACGTGCATCTGAAGCCGCCCGCAATGCGCTGAGCAGTCCCCTGCTGGAAGATACCAATATAAAAGGAGCGAAAGGCATTCTGGTGAACGTGACTGCTGGGCCGGACTTATCGATTGGAGAGTTTGGTGAAGTTGGCGGCATGATTCGCGAAATGGCATCGGAAGACGCCACTGTGGTAATCGGCACTTCAATTGACCCGGAAATGAATGAGGATCTGCGCGTGACTATGGTTGCAACCGGGATTCAGGAGGGTAATGCCAGTGCTGCTGAGACAAAAAAGTATGCGGTAGTACAACCGGTGGCTAAGGCCGTGGGCAGCAGTTACGAGGGATTAGCAGCAGAAGAAAACAGGGAAGGTGACTCATTGCTGACCCGAACGCGTCATTCCAGTTCGGAGGAGTTGCCGCTATTTGAGACCGATGGGGAGAGCAAACTTGATGTGCCAACCTTTCTGCGTCGGCAGGCTGACTGATGGTTGATGTTTGTGAACTACCGTTTAGGTATTAACCCGGTTTGTTCAACATCAGCCTGAGGGGGACGTCCATGCCCAGTCGGATCAATCGACAAGCACCGCAAATACAGGCTGCAATGCCTGTTTTTGGGAACTGATCCGATGATTAAACCCAGCGCCGAAAACTACACAATTACTCCCGTTTCGTGTAGGATTCGGCGCTTGGGGCATGGATTTAATTAACGCACGTTAATTAGCATCTGTGAACTGCAGGATCGGAAAAGCCGTCGAACTTAATTTAAGCCAGATCCGACTCCTTAAGTTATTGATTTTATTTAATAAAAATATAATAAAGTTTATAAAATGATTAATCAACGAACACTCAAGAATGTAATCCGGGCAACAGGCGTTGGGCTGCACACAGGCGAAAAAGTTTATCTGACGCTTAGACCTGCCGCGGTGAATACTGGAATTGTGTTTCGTCGCGTTGATCTGGATCCTGTAGTTGAGCTCTGTGCCACGCCAGAATGTGTGGGCGATACCCGGCTTTCGACAGCTCTGCAGGTGGGTGAGGTATCGGTATCAACAGTCGAGCACTTAATGTCGGCGCTCGCGGGCCTCGGTATCGACAACGCCTATATTGAAATCACCTCGCCGGAAGTTCCGATAATGGATGGAAGTGCAGCTCCATTTGTATTCCTGATTCAATCTGCAGGTGTGATTGAACAGAATGCCCCGAAAAAATTTATTCGCGTTACCAAACCACTCAAGATTGAGGAAGACGAGAAGTGGGCACTGTTTGAACCCTTTGAGGGATTCAAGGTTTCTTTTTCTATTGATTTTGACCACCCAATTTTTGCCAAATCGCCACAGCAGGCTACCGTGGACTTCTCTACCACTTCGTTTGTAAAAGAAGTCAGCCGGGCCCGGACCTTTGGTTTTATGCATGAGGTGGAAGCACTCCGCGAAGCCGGTCTCGCACTCGGCGGAAGTCACGACAATGCGATAGTGATGGATTCATACAGCATATTGAATGATGACGGGTTGCGCTATGAAGATGAATTTGTAAAACATAAGATCCTGGATGCTATCGGAGATCTTTATTTGTTGGGCCATCCGTTGATTGGAGCTTTCAGCGCTTATAAATCCGGACACGCACTTAACAACAAGTTGTTGCGCGCACTGGTCGCGCAGCCGGATTGCTGGGAACTAGTTACATTTGATGATCCGGCTGATGCGCCGATAGCTTTCATGCACCTGGCACAAGCCTGATTTAATCAACGCTGGCGCAGGGCGAAATAGGTTTTAACGTTTCCTGAGAGTTTTTTCCAAACGACTCAGGGCGCGTGAAAGTTGATCGTTATTGATTGATTTTCGACATTGCCTGATTGACTCGAGTGAGTTATGCGAGGCGACCGGTTTGTGGTTGCCCGTGTCTTGGCTTGACGATGATTGTCGGGTTAACTGATCGTTGACCGTTGATCGGCTATGATGTTGCAGGCGAACGCCGATTGCGGCGACTGCATGCAACCCGTCTTGATGAAAGTGTTTGATCAGGCGTTCCTGTAGGTGTTTGATCTGCGTCGCTACAGCTGCATTTGTGCAGCAGATAACGAGTTTGCCGTTGTCAAAATGTGAAAGCGAAGCCTGCCCGGCAATTGCCGGTGACAAGCAGTGGCTGCACCAGCTTTGCCAGCTTGGTGATAGTTGTATCAGCATCTGCTGCGATTGACTCAAATGTTTGAGTAGTGGCAGGCCGCGAATATGGTCGCCGACGGTCAGGTGATCTGACGGGTATTTCGGTTTGTGGTTTGGCAAGGCTGGATTTTGATTGACATTGTCAGTCAGGTGATAGACCCAGTGTATGTCAAAATGCGACTGGATCCAAATTAACCATGTATACTTTCTGCCCAGCAGAAAATAACAATAAAATCGGGTTTTGGTTTGAAAATATTATTGCTAAAAGACAACACCGCCAAGAACGGTGTTTTCTGTCTCTCCGGTCGTAGGCTGGTTGTTGTTGCGAGTCTTTCGTTGTTGGTCTTGCCGGTTGCACTCGGCCTCGCAAGTTACGCGGTGGTCGCTAAAATTGATCGGTCACTGAATCCATTTATTGATCCTCAGTACCGTATCGCTGTGGAAGAGAGAGTCAAGGAGCAGGAACAGGAAATTGTCAAAACACGTGATTATGTCCGCCAACACATGGATGTACTGGGTAGGCGTATCGGCAGCCTGCAGGCGCAAGTATCCAGAATCAACGCAGTTGAGATGAGGATCGCCGATGTATCCGGTATCGATATCGAAAGCTTCCAGTTTGACCAGGATCCGCCGATTGGGGGTGCTGCAGTGGGCGAAGAAGTTGATTCAGAGCAGATCGATATAGAAAACGCGATTGAGGCTATTGAACAGGAGCTGTCGTTGCGCGAATCCGAAATAGCGGCGATGGACTTCCTGCTATCGAGGAATAGTCTGGATTCCAAACAGACACCAGCCGGCTGGCCTGTCAAGGGTGGCTGGGTGTCTTCCAGCTTTGGTTCACGTATGCACCCGATGACGGGTAAAAAACAGTTCCATCGGGGGGTTGATATCCCGGGCAAATTGGGTGCTGATGTGCTGGCTGTTGCTGATGGTGTTGTAACACGGTCAACAAGGGGAGCAAACTATGGTTGGCTGGTTGAAATCGATCATGGAGACGGTTACACAACTTTGTACAGTCACAATAGCCGTAACCTGGTTACTGAGGGACAAACAGTGGTAAAAGGCCAGGCAGTTGCCCAGATCGGTTCTACCGGACGATCAACAGGCCCGCATGTGCATTTCGAGGTATTGAAGAAGAATCGAAATATTAATCCGGTCAAGTATCTGTATAAACAATCGTAAAACAGCATTTCGCTGTGACAAAAAGGGCGGCTCCGCCCTTTTTTATTGTCTGGCGGGGCGGTCAAAAATAGCTGCTATTCAGCTTCTGCTGCTGCTTGGATTTTGTAATTAAAGCCTTATACTTACGCATTATCCGACTCGCCAGAAGAACCGAAGCCGATCCATGGCATCCTCACAACTATAGTCGCAAAACCAGGAAGACAACGTGTTAACAAAAATTTTCGGCAGCCGCAATGACCGGTTAATCCGTCAAATGTACAAAAGGGTGCATA
>JAHHOC010000489.1 GCA_018677115.1 Arenicella sp.
GAGTTAAACCAGCCCCAGGCCAGCACGGCAACAACCAACAGCAGCAGCGCGCACAACAGCAGCGACAGTAATTTGATAAGCTTTTTCACCAAAAGCCCTGCTGGCTTAGTCCCGGCGCTCGCTTAACCGTGAAGCGGTGCGGTACCCATTTTTTTACAGATAATTTCCAGCATAACTTCATCGGCACCGCCGCCAATAGAGGCAAGCCGGCCATCACGGTAGGCCCGTGCTACCGGGTTGTCCCACATATAACCCATGCCACCGAAATATTGCAGGCAGCTATCAGCAACCTCGCGCATCAACCTGCCACCCTTGAGTTTAGCCATGGACGCTTTGGTGGTGACATCAACCCCCGCTATATATTCTTCGGTAGCACTGTATGCCAGCGCACGCAGGGCTTCGATCTCCGTTTGCAATTCCGCCAGGCGGAACCGCACCACCTGGTTTTCGAGCACCGGTTTGTTGAAAGCCTGTCGATCGCGGGTGTAATCGATAGTGGCCTTAATGCATGCCTCCATTCCCTTTAAATTAGCCACTGCCGCGTAAAGACGCTCCTCCTGAAACTGCTCCATCTGGTACATAAAACCAAAACCTTCTTCGCCTATACGGTTACTCTGCGGTACCCGTACATCATCAAGGAAAACCTGTGCTGTATCGGAAGAACGCATGCCCAGTTTATCCAGCCGATCGGAGAAAGACACACCCGGCGTCTTGGTCGGCACCATGATCAGCGATTTATTTTTATGCACAGGGCCGTCGCCGGTGTTTGCCAGCAGGCATAAAACATCAGCCTGGGTCGAATTGGTAATCCACATCTTACTGCCGTTAATTACATAATCGTCGCCGTCTTTGCGCGCCGCAGTTTTAATACTGGCCACATCTGAGCCAGCACCCGGCTCACTGACTGCGATTGAGCAAACCATATCGCCGGCGATCGCCGGTGCCAAAAAATCTGTTCTCAGCTCATCGCTACCATGCTTGGCCAGCGCCGGCGTGGCCATATCGGTCTGCACACCAATGCCCATCGACACACCACCGCTATTAATCGTTCCCAGCTCCTCTACAAAGGCCATCTGGTACCCATAGTCGAGACCCATTCCACCATAGGCCTCCGGTTTTGATATACCCAGCAAACCCAGGTCACCGAGCTTCTTAAAAACTTCGCGGGCAGGGAAAATCCCCTCTTCTTCCCATTGATCGCAGTAGGGATTGATCTCACTATCGATAACTTTTCGAGTGGTTTGCGCTAAGGCGTGATGTTCTTCAGTAAATAACATTGAGCTGACCGTTTTAAATATGATTTATGGTTGGAATATACGAGCGACTACGAATTTGAGCCCTCGGTTCTGGCCACCGCCGATACAAAGCCTTGTCTCTGCTTCAATGCGGCAAGATAGTCTCTCACCTGCGGTGAATAGCGCTCGGCAAACCCGTTAAGCTCGCCGAGATACAAAGCATAACCGATAGCAATATCGGCTATGGTGAAGCGGTCATCACACAGAAAGTTTTTATCCACTATGTGGGCATCCAGCAACCTGAGTCGCGCGATGTACCAGTTAACATAATCTTCAGCGACCTGCGGCTGACGGCGCTCCTCGGGTTCCATTATGGCGTAACGCAGATACAGGGTTTGCGGAAAAGTCAGCGTGGCGTCACTGTGATACAGCCAGTTCAGGTAATCGCCATAGTCGGGGTGATCCGGTGCGATGCGGTAATCCGGCACGTAGCGCTCTGCCAGGTAGTGGCAAATGCCAGTCGACTCCGTCATACGGGTGTCGCCGTCGGTGAAATATGGCACGGTACCCAAAGGGTTGATTCCCAGATACTCTTTCTGAAAAAAGCGGGGCGGGAACGGCAGCACCTCCAATTCATAGTCCAGTTGCATTTCTTGCAGCGCCCACAGCGGCCGCAATGACCGTGCATCGTGGCAATGCCAGAGTTTAAGCTGGCTCACAGGTCTAGCTGCCGGGTGGCCAGATCGCGCATGATTTCCTCGGAGCCACCACCTATCGCATTGACGCGCACCTCGCGGTACATGCGTTCAACCCGGTTACCACGCATATAGCTGATGCCGCCCATGATCTGCATCGCTTCACGGGCACAGAACTCAAAGGTCTGGCTGCATTGCACTTTCAATAAGGCAATCGCTGCCGCATCCTGATTGCCAAGCTCAATCTGGCGTGACAGAACCTGTAAATAAGCATGGGTGGCCTGGGTCTTGCGCACCATCTCCGCTATTTTGTGTCGGATGACCTGATGATCTGCCAAACGCTTGCCGAAGGTTTTACGCTGCTGCGCCCATGCCACGGCATCCTCGAGACAGATTCGCGCCGCACCATCCATTGCCGCGGACATGCCCATGCGCTCCCAGTTGAAATTATTCATGATGACCCTGAAACCCTTATTTTCTTCGCCGATCAGGTTTTCAACCGGCACTTTTACATCGTCGAAATAAATAGTGGCCGTATCGGAGCACCACCATCCCTGCTTCTTATCCAGTTGGGTGCGGGAAACCCCCTCACTGTCAGCGGGAATCAACAACGTCGAGACGCCGCCTGCGGCAGCATCACCGGTTCTCACGGCGGTGGTAAACCAGTTAGCCTTCATGCCGCCGGTTATATAGGTCTTTGAGCCATTGACGATGTAGTAATCACCCTCGCGTTTCGCTGTGGTGGCAAGTTGCGCAACGTCAGAGCCAGCGCCGGGTTCGGTGATGGCGAGGGAAATTCTCCGCGTGCCGGCGATTACCGCAGGCGCCACTTCCTGTTTGATCTCCTGCCTGGCGAAATTCACCACTGGCGGCAAACCGATGTTGTGCACCATCAATGACGCGCCCACTCCGCCGACCGCAATGCGCGCCATCTCTTCATTGAGGATGTTCTTATGCCAGATATCAATGCCTTCAGTAGTGCCGCCGAATTCCTCCGGATATCCGAGGCCGAGAATGCCCATGGCCGCCGATTTAGTCCACAGTTCATCCGGGATATCGCCTGCCTCATCCCAGTCTTCGGCGTAGGGAATGACTTCTTTGTCAAAAAAGCGACGTACCTGGTGGCGCCATTCGTGATGTTCATCATTGAGGAAATCGTTAGGCAAACGTGCGCTGTCAAAATCCAGGGTCATAATGTCTCTCTCATCGGCATATTTAGCCGAAATAATAACCCATGGCGGTGAAAGCCTCGAGTCGCTTTGGTGACTGTTGTGCAGGTACTCTGTTCCAGTCGCATGAGTGACAGGAACATAAAATTATTCTCAGTATCATTTACGCTGAATCGGCCAGATTGCAAAAACCCCATGCCCTGCCGAATCCATCAAATAAGTTATCATGTCTTGCATAGCGAAACTCATCTGGGCAAATATTATTTGGGCCGATCGCGCCATAATTGGTCACAGGGGATATAATTGCCTACCATTCCGGAATCGGCACCCATGTTAAAAAATGCCTAAAATGTATTTGCGGAGACAACTTATCTTGAAGTACAGATTAAAAATATATTACAGCGGAAGCATTGCGAACCAAGCAAATGAACCCATTCGACTTTAATACAGTTGCCAAAATCAGTTTTGGCAATGGGCGCGCCAGGGATCTGGGGGCAATTGCCGCCAGTCTGGATATTGACCGGCCGCTGGTAGTAACCGACCCCGGCATCATTGAGGGCAATCTGTTGGACAATGCGCTACCCACGCTCGAGGAACAATGCAGTCAGGTCACCCTGTTTTCCGACATAGTAGCTGACCCGCCTGAGCAAACCATCGCTGACGCGATGGGCATTGCCAAAGCCAACAATTGCGACGGCGTAATAGGATTTGGCGGCGGCAGCTCGATGGATGTCGCCAAACTGCTTGCCGCATTAATGACCGGCGAGCAACCGCTGCAGGAAATGTACGGCGTGGGAATGATTAGCGGTAGCCGCAAACCGTTGATTCAGGTGCCGACGACATCCGGCACCGGTTCAGAAGCAACCGCAGTGGCTATTGTCACCACCGGCGAATCAACCAAGGCAGGCGTTGTCAGCCCGGTCTTACTGGCTGACCATATCCTGCTGGATCCCGAACTCACCCTTGGTCTGCCACCGCATATC
>JAHHOC010000492.1 GCA_018677115.1 Arenicella sp.
GTTGAGGGTGTCCGCCAGTTCAGCGTTGAGCATGAATTTAGGGTTGACCGCCGCCAGCTCGGCTTGGCTGAGCAACACGCGCAAACGAAGGCAGGCAGGCCCACCACCATTTTGCATACTCTGGCGAACATCGACAAAACGTATATGCCTGATCGGCGTATCCATTTGCACCAGGGATTTCAAATACGCATAGACCGCCTCATTTTCACGGCTTTCTTCGGGCAATATCAAAGCCATTCCTTCATCGCCGGGCAACGAAACCAATTGCGAGTTGAACAAGTATGACCTGACTGCATCCTGCAACGACACTTGCTCAGTTGGCACCTCTACAAAATTCAGGGCATGATCACCGAACATGCCCTGCAACTGGCTTTGCATCGACTGTTTATCCACAAAAGCCTCTTCATGCATGAACAAAGTGTCCTTATTTGCCACACTGACCACATCATTGTGAAACGCGCCGGCATCAATAATTTGCGGGTTTTGCTGCGCAAAAGCTACCTTGTCGGGATCGAGTTGATGCAGCCTGCTGACAGCGAGTGATGCTTCATAACTCTGGCGGCTGGGAAACTTGCTGGCGCTAATTTGATTAGAACGGAACTGATAGCGGCCGAAAACAAATAGCTGCACGCCGGGATCAAGGTAATCGATTGAGAACCGGCTGTGATTAGCGGCGCCCTCGTCTCCAAAATGGGTGCCTGCGAGAAGCGCCGCATGGTGTACAAAATGATCTTCGCTGCGGAATATCGCCTGCAGTAGGCGGCTGGTGGTCGGATGCTCTATTGAGCGGTGAAACATGCTCGATAAATTCGCAGCAGTGAAATGAACTTTGCCATCCGCCGAATCGGCGCTGGGCGACACGGTGGCTGCATTGGCTGCCCACATGGAACTGGCTGAATAGCATCCAACCAGTAATTCCGGTGCTGAACGCGCCGCCTGTTTAACGATTGATTGGTCACTGCCTTGAAAACCCAAAGCGCGTAGCGTGGGCAAGTGTGGCCGTTGCTGGGGCAGTAAAATACCCTGTTGCAGGCCCAGCGATTGCAGCTCAAGCATTTTTTGTATGCCCTGCAGTGCAGCTTTTTCTGGTCTTGATATGCGCAGCGCATTATTTGCCGATGCGATGTTACCGTGTGATAAGCCACTGTAATTGTGACTGGGGCCAATCAAGCCGTCAAAATTTACCTCAAACCCATCCATTTTGAATATCCTGCTTTCTATAAAAGCACATAGCGAATGGAATCACCCATCCCCGTATTTAAGGCTGCCATCAATTCCGGGCACAGGCTTACACTACTCCCGTCACCGGGCTGAATCTCGCCGCGCGACACGGCAAATGAATGAATGTCGTCGTTAGCAACCAGCGCCAGCCGATTTCCAGCATCGCCGCTGTTACACTCGCCCGCAATTTCAGCAACCATGCTTTCGCGTATTGTGGTGATATCGTCAATCCGCGTGTCAACGCTTGGTGCGGCATCGAAAATATCCACGTGGCCGTTCCATTGAAAGCCTTCCTGCTTGAGCATTTCCAAAGCGGGCTTGCCCTTGACATTGGGTCGCCCGATTACTGCCTGTGCCGACTCAGGCAGCATGTTAACGTAGATCGGGTGCTTGGGCATCAGATCGGCAATAAACTGATTACCATGAGTGGCCCCATACAAGTCGGCCTCGGCAAAGCCCATCTCAAAAAAATGCCTGCCTACAGCGTCCCAGAATGCGGAACGGCCATATTCGTCGAAGTAGCCGCGCAAATCAGCCATTACCGATTCTGGAAACCGCTTACGAAACTGTGCCATGAACAGATAACGGCTTTTTGCCAGCATTTTGCCATTGCCGTGTTCACGATAATCCCGGCTGAGAAATAACGTGGCAACTTCAGCAAATCCCTCAAAATGATTGCTCAAGTTCAATGTCTCAAAGCTGACTTTCTTGTCGAGCTCTTTACAGCTCTGGGTGACTTTGTTCAGTTTATAGGAGTAGAACTCATCCTCGCTACCGAGGCTGGAAATTATCGCCGCAGTTCCGATCAGCGACTGCGTGTCGGTGTCTTCCATCACCAGAAAATAGGTTTCATCTGCAGCCTGCGTTACTGGCTTTTCCAGACTTTGCACGGCAGCACGCAATTTTGCGGTAAGTACCTCCCGGTCCGGGGGCAATGTGGTCATGCCCGGATACGCTTGCCTGGCGAGCTCAAAAACACCATCGAGGTCTGATTCGCGGGCGGTTCTAACAATGATCATTGATAAGGGTTATTTTAATTTATTCAGCGGCTTATTTTCACACAACGAAAGCAGAATTTGGCCCTGAGTTAGCAACCGTCGGGCTAGATAATTCGGGGATGCAGTTAGTTTGCAGCAAATAATGCTAAGCTAATGCGGAAAGCTCAGTATGAATTTTCATACGGTGTGGAAATATCTGGAGGATGCTTGTCTTGTGCCCGCCACCAGTAAAGATAGATAGGGTCTACCGAATAGCTACTATTTAGCCACGATTGCCAGATACATCGGAGATATTATTAAAGACCGAGATTTGGATCTCCGAGTACGTTGATACCGTAGTTTATATCTCTGCGGTTCGGGTAGCGTCGTGCATATTTTTGCTTTGCTGAAACAATAATCTGCCCCAGACTGACAG
>JAHHOC010000499.1 GCA_018677115.1 Arenicella sp.
GGCAAGTCACTGGAAAATGTGTTGCTGCATCTCGGCCGCCAGCCATAGACTGTGACTGACTCTATATGACAGGGTGAAACGTAAGCATGCAGATTCCTTTAGATTTCAAATCATTAAACCCCGAGCAAATGCTTGAGGCATCGCAAAATTTCTGCGCCGATATCAGCCGGCGACGCACAGTGCGGGATTTTTCTGATAAGCCGGTCGAGCGTGAAATAATTGATAATGCGGTTCGGGCCGCCGCGTCTGCACCCAGCGGCGCCAACAAGCAGCCATGGCATTTCGTTATTATTTCCAATACAAAGATAAAACATGACATTCGGCTTGCTGCTGAAGCTGAAGAGCGTGAATTCTATGGCGGCCGCGCACCGCAGGCATGGCTGGATGATTTGCGTCAATTCGAAACTGATGAGAACAAGCCGTTTCTCGAAACCGCCCCCTATCTGATTGCGGTGTTTTTACAGCGCAACACCATCGATAAAGACGGCAACAAACATAAAAACTACTACATGCCCGAATCGGTAGGTATCGCCACCGGAATATTACTGACCGCGTTACATCTGTCGGGACTGGCAACGCTGACGCATACACCCAGCCCGATGAAGTTCCTGAACCAGATTCTCGGTCGACCCAGCAATGAAAAGCCTTTTGTATTGATAGTGACCGGTCATCCGGTTGAAGGAGTTACGGTGCCAGATATTCAGCGCAAAGCCTTTGATGAGGTAGCAAGTTACTATGATTAGTATCGGATATTTTAGTGGTTTGGGTAGCTTGATACTTTCGAATCAATGATTTTGTTATCAGACTGAAGTCGGAGAAAAAAACCTGAAACAGAGACCATTGTCTCTGTTATTTTCACCTCCGCATGGGTATCGTGCTAATGGGGATGACCGTTTAAGCGCTGCTTGATGGTCTCAAGTCGTAACTAGATAAAGTGTTTAGCCCTTGGGGGGGACAGACATTATGAACCACGAAGATTTCCTGAAGCAGATGTACCAATGGGAGAGGGACCTTGAGCTTCGCCTTGAGAATCAAAAATCAGCTGACAAATCGCTGCAGTCAGCGGGCAAGGATATTATCGGTTGTATTGAAATTGAGATATTTTTGCGGGAAATGGCAAAAGCCGAAACGCATCATTAAAATCAACGGCAGATAAGGCTGAATTCAAGTCAGGGTGTCCAGATATTTGTCCAGCCTTTTCTCAAGGCCTGCGGGGGATGAATTGACCACTATCATCTTATCTGGCCGAATACCAATTATTTTCTTATTGCCGGCAAATACCAGCCAATAGTTCCCATCTATATCGATAAGCGATGTGGCTTCCGGCAAAGCGTCGGCTGAAAATTCGCTGTTGTCCTTCGAAGAATGAATAATCGCAAACTGGCCGCCGATTGATTGCCACCGGGTGATCAGCGTTGGACTCATCGATGCAGCCGGGTGCTGATCATAAGCAATCAGACAGAACGTATCACCCAGGCAGTGATCGATAAGACTCGTTTCGCCATGACCATCAATCACTTCCTGCTGAGGAAATTCGTAGCCTGTCCCGCGGATTTTCCGAATCAGCATATGCCGCATCATTGACCCGTTAATGTGGTTTGACATCTTTCTCATACCACCCCCCTGATTCATCGAGAACAAGCCGAGCAACGTCATCAGCTTTATTGCCTTGTCGCGTACACTTGTCGAAATATTGCCTTGCGGCAGAACCATGGAGCCAATGAATTTGGCGAATGAAACCACCTGCCTGACCTGTGATTGTCGCTCACTGTTATAAGTGTCGAGTATGCGTTGGTGAAAAGTGCCCCTGAGCACACCGTTTAGCTTCCATGCCAGGTTATAACAGTCGCGTAGCCCGGCCATCAGGCCCTGCCCTGCAAATGGCGGTGTCACATGCGCTGCATCTCCGACCAGGAAAACATTACCCTTGCGGAATTGGCGCGCTGAACGCGCGTGAAAGGTGTAGGTGGTCTTACGTTCAATTGCCATCTGCTCCATGTCACCCCATGGGCTTAACAATTCGCGAATTGACTCCCCTGCGAACAGCTGTTCAATATCATCGCCCTCTTTAACCACAAACTCCCATCTGCGTCGCCCTGCCGGTGCAGGCAAAGTAACTCCAGGCCGCTCCTTGTTGCCGAGAAATACTACTTTCTTATCTGGAACCAGATCGTTCTCGGCATCGAAAATTAACCATTCCTGGGCGTAGGTTTGCCCCCGGTAGGCGATATCAAGGGATTTGCGCGTTTCACTGACTGCACCATCACAGGCGACCACAAACCGGCATGAAACATCGATGAATTCATCATTGGCACTCAGGCTCAACTGCACGTGGTCTTGCTGGTCATCAAACCCGACACATTTGGTAGCCGTTGCCAGATCTACGCATTCGAATTTAACCAGCGAGTCACGTAAAAATTGCTCCAACTGTGGCTGGTAAAAAGTACGCATTTCACGGTATCCATTTTTGTTACGGTTTACATCCAGTGAAAACAGCGTATTCCCCAATGGTGTATCAAAATGCACCGCCTCTATGTCCACCGTATGCTTATCGAAATCGCCAAGCACACCAGCGGCATCCAGCACCCTCGATCCCTCTTCACAGAGTCCTATAGCGCGCGGAATCGGCAAGATGTCCTGTTCCTTATCGACGATGAGAGTCTTTACACCGTATTTGCCAAGCAAATTGGCAAAAGTTGTGCCGACTGGACCGGCGCCGATAATCACAACATCGTATTTAGGTTGAATAACCATTAGCTAACCCACTATGGTGTTTTTCTGTGTGCCAAGGTCAACCACCCCATCATCGCTGGCAATGGTGGATTCGATGGTATCACCAGGTTGCAGGTATTCAGCACGCT
The DNA here is from genome assembly GCA_018677115.1 of Arenicella sp. Classification (GTDB taxonomy): domain Bacteria; phylum Pseudomonadota; class Gammaproteobacteria; order Arenicellales; family Arenicellaceae; genus Arenicella. Next base: position 2,862 of record JAHHOC010000499.1, read on the forward strand.
GGGCCTGTTTTTTTATAAACAGCGGCCATTTCTTGTGCTCCGGAAGCAAGCCCAGTAACCGCACCATAAACGGCTTGGGGGCACGCAGCGCGCAACCCGCCGGAGTGCCGGTCAATACCAGGTCACCCACGTTTAAGTCTGCTACCTGCGACAGTTCCGACAGCGTTTCCGCCGGTTTGAATACCAGTTCCGACGTATTATCGCTTTGACGGACCTCACCATTGACCTTGAGAGTCAGTTGCAGCTTGTCGAGGTACTTATAGTCATCTCCCTGCAACAGGCATAGATAGGGCCCAACCGGGCAAAATGTACGATAGCTTTTACCTTTAAAAAACTGCATCTGGGGAATTTGGATATCCCTGGCCGAAATGTCATTACCAATAACAATCCCTGCGACGTATTCGCCCAGTTGCTCTTCTGCAACCTGTTGTGGCTGCGTGACCTGCTTGCCAATAACCAACCCGAGCTCAATTTCATAATCCAACAATTTCACATGTGCAGGCCGCACGATATCACCGTCAGGCGAGTTGATGCAGGCCGCCGACTTATTGAACATCATATTGAATGTTTTGGCATCAGGATTCATGCCAGATTCAATCATATGCTGACGATAGTTAGCTCCCTGGCATAACACCTGACAGGGATTGGTGACCGGTGACAACAGTTCGACAGCATCCGGGTTGAGCTTGTGCTCTGCATGCGCCTGCAAGTCTGCAAGGACTGCGAAAGCCTGCTGCTGGCCCGAAACTAAAAATTCTGCCGTTGTGTTGAATTGTCCCTCAATAGGGTATATGTCGTCGTGGAGCACACCCCAGGCT
>JAHHOC010000030.1 GCA_018677115.1 Arenicella sp.
TATTTGCCCGATTGCAGTCGTTGCGCCGTCAAGCCTGTTGGCAGCGATCCAGCGTTGCAGATCAGCATCCTGCGACCACTGGTACTGATTCATCAGCGCAGCGGCGGTGAATCGAATAAAGTCCATAGTTGTATTGGGTAAGGGGACAACACCGCACAAGCGGTTTTTGTCTTCATCTGAGCTGTATTTTAGCTCTACATGAGCTATTAATGCCGCGCTGAAAACCGGCTGATACGGACGCACCAGCTGCGGGGTGATCAGATCACCCATGAAAATTGGCTTGGCACCCTGGTCTTTCACTGCACAGGCCGAGCAATCAACATGCACGGTATTTGCAGTGGTCGGGATAGAACCACCAGCAAATTTGATCTCATTGGTATCTATTGACTTCACATGGCCCATACGCGCAACATTTTTGATGCGGCGAAGCTGTTCAACTTCCAGTTTTGAAATAGTAGCCCCATGGAACATCTGCGGTTTCTGCGACTCGTCAATGCGCACGAAGTAGCCGCATTTTTCCAGGCGATCGAACATATCGTCCGGGTTTGATGCCTGCGCGATGCTTTCCATCATTGCCGCCTGCGTGCCCAGGGTATCGAAGAAAAATTCGCCTGTCATTTGGGTGTTTTTGCGGTCAAGATGCCAGGCATCCCGTGACACGATCCAGGTAATCATTGCCGGGTCCACATGTTGCTCTAACAGCCACAGGCATGCGTCAATTCCAGTCTTGCCGGCACCAACTACCACATAACCATCAGGCGGGGATTTAATTTTCGGCAAGTCGTTAAGGGGTATGAACTGAACCCCGGGTTCCACCGCAAAGTTGGGAGTGTGGGTTGATGGAACACTGGTGTTGAGATGAGTGGCGTCAATAATCTTGCGATTGGCGGTGGCGTGAAACTCCTTACCACTTGTCTTGGATACAAACTTCCCATCGCCGCAATAATCGCACATAGGAAAATATTGCACCCGTCCGGAGGGCAAAAATGTGTGGCGCATCACATCATCAAAATAAGCACTGACTTCAGCGCCGCTGGCCAGTTCCCCCAAACCATCATTCAAGCCGCCAATTTCTTTGCGTCCACTACTAAGTTCCTTGGAGCTGACGCCATAAAAAGAAGAGGGTTGGTGGAGTTGCACAAAGGGATATGCCACATTCCAATGCCCTCCGGGTTTCGCGTAGCGGTCAACGATCACCATACTGGCATCGGATTCGGCCAGCAAAACGTCGGCAAACGCCATGCCGACAGCACCGCTGCCGATAATTAAGTAGTCTGTCTTTAATGAATGAGTCAATGTCGTCTTCCTATTGGCTGGTTTAAAAGAGGCTCATGACGCTAATGATACTCGAACACCGAATTTATCGATCGGGGTTTGTTGAAGATTATGTTGACCCGCATGAGCAGGGTCGAGTCATAATATTTCTGACGAAAACCAGCTGACCATTAGAATACAGATGCCCAACAGGATTGCCCATGCTAACAAATTAATCCAGGTTGATTGTTGTGCTACACGCCTGGCAATCCATGTTCTGGGGCGAATGCCATGAAGTATAAACACCAGCTGCGCTGATAAATTCACGCAGGCCACATTGATGGCCAGCAACAGACCAGCTCCGGCTGCCATATCCCATTGCTGCACGCTAATCAACATGCCTAACACTGTTGCAGGTGGTATCAGGGCCACGGCTACCATTACACCAACCAATAAGCTGGCAAGTCGCGTGACTAAGGATTGCACTGCTGCAACGCCTGCGGCCAGCGCCAGGACAATACTTCCAGGTTGCACAATTGTCCGTGTCAGAAGCTCATTACTATTCAGGTTAGGCGGCCAGATCAATGCGATCAGCGCGGCAAACAATACCGTGACTGTCAAGCCTGCGGCGTTAGTGAAAAGTGCTGTGGTGATGAGTTTACGGTCACCAAGCGCTGTACCCAGGGCGAGACCCAGGTTTGGCCCCAGCAATGGCGCGATTACCATTGCGCTGATAACAACCGCAACATTATCTTCTGCGATGCCGATTGACGTGACAATTGTAGCCAGCACTGTCAGCAGAAAAAAATTAAAGTCGGCTTTTGTCCCCCTGCTGATGTTTGCGAATAATTCTTCCCTGGTTGCAATTGCCTCGTCAATGTCGGCTTCCTCTGTGCTCCTGGCATTTCCCCCGATCTGTGCGTCAACCGGCAAAACCAGTATCAGGGAATCGGCTTCAGAAGGAAGTGTTGACCTGATTTGATCGATTGTTTTTTGTACGCTTTTATCCTCGACAAACAGGCGAACAGACACACGGCCGCTAACCGCATCCATCTGGCTTGAACCTAAAACCGTCAGGTATTCGGCAGAGCCAATGGATAGCAATGTATCTAAATGACCGGATTTGCATGTCACCTCTATAATCTTGCCGGACATATATATGCCTTGTAGAAATTATTCCAATTGTGCATGTAGCTTAAACTCATTCTGCTAAGGCGGCACTCATTTATAAGTTTTTCTGCTTTGCGTTTGTTAGTCCGAGGCATGATGAAGCTTTGAGATCGGGCCAGGTGACGATGGTTATTTATTGAATTAGGAAATTGTTATCGTGCCTGGTTAAAGCTTATTGGCATCGGCCATCAAACCATCGATCACTTTATTTATTAACGCCTGGGGTGCCAGGCGTTTTAGCAGGCCGACCGGTTTGGCCTTGTCCATCGGAACACGCAGTGGTTTTTTGCCGGATAAAATAATTTCGCAGATTTTCTCTGCAACTTTTTCCGGTGTCAGCTTACTGGCCGCGGTGTCGCGTTCCATGCCCTTAAGCATTTTGTGACTGAACGAGTCTGGCGCAGCATTGCTTACCACGTGCAGGTGACTACTGTCTGCAGAGCGCTCCATGTTCATCGCGACAGGTTGCATAATTACCATCTCAATGCCGTCCTCTCGAATTTCATGGTAGAGCGCTTCGCTCAATGCTTCCAGGGCAAATTTGGCTGACGTGTATGCGCCCATGTAAGGAACCGCCAGTAATCCCCCCAGCGAGCTCATACTGATCAGTGTGCCACTACCTTGATTGCGCATGACCGGAAGTGCTGCCTTGAAGATCCGCAAGGCGCCGAATACATTGATGTCATAAAGTCCGGCAACTTCATCTACTGTCTCTTCTTCCGTCGAGCCGATAAACATTCTGTTTACACAGTTGATGACCACATCCAGGCGGCCTTCATCCTTCACCACCTGATCGACGGCGTTTTGAACAGACTGTTGGTCGGTGATCTCCATCGGGAGCAGGGAATAGTTATAGTCGGCGGCACAATCATCGACATCGCGCACCGTGCCATAGACGGTCATGCCATTTTGCAATAATGTATTGGCAAGCACATTGCCGAGACCACCGGATACTCCGGCAATAAGAACAATCATGGTTGTTACCTCTTAGTATTGATTAAAGGAGGCCACATAACAGTGCCTTGTTGAATTTTCCCGCGTGCGCGCTATGATCTCGCTGAGCGATACGGGTAGTCGATAAGTGTGCGGATTCTTGTAGCGTCTTCGAGCAATTGTTTGTGCTTCAGCAGCAGGCACTCCCACCATACGCAGGGAATTTTCAACCGCCGCGTTGATTGCGTTTGCTGACAACAGCCCAAAATAGACGCGCTGGGATACGGTGAAAAAGCCTCCGTAAATCATGCTGGCAGTTATTTCAGGGTGCACCGCTTCAAATCTGCCATCCTCAATACCCTCAATTACATCACTTAAGCCGCGCTCAAAAATGCTGATGCCGTAACGGTCAGACGGAATACCACTATCGAACAGCAGCTTGCCTAAACCGTCCCCGCTATTGAGCTTTTCAACCGTATATTTAACTGAAAATGCCAGACGTACAGCCGGGTCATCAACTGCCTCAGTTAATTCATCAATTTCAAGGTGATATGCCTGGCAGACCAAATCGATAACCTCATCCATGATGTCCATTTTGGATTCGAAGTAATTATAAAAAGTGCCCATCGCAACATCTGCCTCTTCTGTCAATTCAGATATAAGGGTCTTTTCATATCCGTGCTCTAACACAAAAGCCTGCATAGTCTTCAATAAGCGGTCTTTGGTCCTGAGTTTTTTACGTGACAAACGCGAAGGAACTTCAGTCAGTTGTTGTGCGTGCATATTGAATCATCGATATAGGGCGAAATATGAATATATCTCATATTTGATTAATAATCAATTATGAGATATT
>JAHHOC010000040.1 GCA_018677115.1 Arenicella sp.
TTTGAGCACACCTTTTTCAATCAGCACCGTATTGCTGGTCTGATTACCTTCATCATCGACGCTTAACGACCCGCGTCGGTCAGGGAGCGTTCCATCGTCTACCACAGTGCATAGCGATGATGCCACTTTTTCACCAATTCGACCGGCGAATGCGGAGGTTCCCTTACGGTTGAAGTCGCCTTCCAGCCCATGACCCACTGCCTCATGCAACAGTATGCCAGGCCAGCCCGAGCCCAATACAACGGGCATAGTCCCCGCAGGCGAATCAATGGCGTCGAGCGCGACCAGTGCCTGGCGAACCGCCTCATGGGAATAGAAGCTGATCATGTCAGGGTCAAAGTAGTCAAGTGCGAATCTTCCGCCGCCGCCCATTGAACCACGTTCACGCTTGCCATTCTGTTCAACAATTACGCTCACATTTAGGCGGATGAGGGGCCTCACATCAGGAATTTGGCGGCCGTCACTGGTGACAATCAAAACTACTTCGTAGACCGCTGACAGGCTAGCCATTACCTCCTTGACTCTGGGGTCATGCTTGCGGGCAAACTGATCCGCCGACTCCAGAATCGCAATCTTGGCAGTATCATCCATTACGCTGACGGGATCGACGTCCCGGTACAGTGGGCGCACTGGACTTGATCGCCAAGACACTGCTTGCTGCATATTCGCTCCCTGACGACCAATGGCACCGACCACATCGGCGGCAGCCAAAATCGCCTGCTGCTCCAGGTTCTCACTGTATGCAAATGCCGTTTTCTCCCCGCAGATCGAACGTAATCCGACCCCCTGATCGACACTGAAGCTTCCGGTTTTGACTTTTCCCTCATCCAGCGACCAACTTTCATGCTTAGAATATTGAAAATACATGTCCGCAAAATCATTGCCTCTGACGCTGGTCAGTTTCTGCATTACCGCGTCCAATTGCTGATCATCTAATGCAGTGGGAGCAAGTAACAGATCATGCGCCGTATCAAAAAAGGGCTTATTCATTTATATGTTTCTATAGAGCTTGCACCGGCAATCGACACCGGTCATAAATTTGAGGTCGGTAGTGTAGAAGTTCTTTGGCTGTAACACCACCGATTGTGTACCTTTACCGCTACCTGGCTATATCATTGGTAGTCTGGGTTGTGTCTTCAGATGATACTGATTCAGTGTCTGGGACTTCGTCATCGCTACCAATTTTCTGCAGTTCAAAGTCATCCCAGCTGCCCAAAGCCCGATAGCTCTGAAAGCTGGATGCGCGCATTTCATCTTTAAACAATTGCTGGGTCAGGAACATGACTGCACCGGCGGCCGGATTAGCCAGCGTGCTTAACAACGTCAGGTTACCTCCCAGTTCAGGGGACAGATGCATTTCCATGTCAATCAGTTCCTTATGCAGATCAAGCTTACCCTCCATTTGCACGAACACAGATGGCGAAAATATATAGGCATCGCGCATGATTGCCTCGCCGTCTGCCAACACTCCGGCAAACCGAATACGATCGAACTGCAGACCGCTTGAAAACAAGTCACTGAAATCGAGCGTCAGACGACGTGCTATGGCATTAAAATTTAACAACCCCAGTAATTTCCCACCACCCGGTTCGATCTGGATCAATTCCCCGTCCCTGATGCGTAAATCAAAGTCTCCGTTCAAACGGGCGTAGTCAAATTCATGCGGGGCTCCGATCCAGGTTAGTTTGCCCGCCATTTCACCACGGCCTTTGCGCAATATACCTGCAAAGTCCATACCTTCAAGAACATCTCCAACCGCATCAATGGTAGTTTGATAACTGAAATCTGAGATCGTGCCAACGTTCGCATTGTTAATCCAACGCCCGCTCGCAGTGGTTGAGATTCCTGCATCTGTCAGTTCGAATTTATTCAGTTCCCATATATCGCCGCTGGGCTGTCCGGATAGTTGCAGACGACCCAGCTTCTTCTGGCCCAAAATAAAGGAGTCAGTTTGCAACTCAAAATGTGGATACACCGCAGGTGATAACGACCTGTCAGCTGGTTCATCCGGAGCTTGCTCGTCGGCATTCGAAGGCAGCCGCAAGTGTGACAACTTGAAGCGATAACTGGGAATTTGCTCCCGCGGGGCCGCTTGCAGAGTGCCATCGACATTTTCCCCATTCAGGGCGCCAATCCAATAGGCACCGTCAACTGAAACGCCGGAAAGTTTAAGCGGACCGAATGGTCCGCCGAGAAAATTCGCATCGCCAGTTTCAATATTGATCGAGCGCATTGCATCGAGCAACAGGGTGTCACCAGCCGTGTCAAAATCTAGCCGGGCAAGATCAATTATCGATGATAACAACTCATCGAGATCAATTTGCGGTCGACGGACATCAAAAGCAATGCCTGGTTTTATTTCACTTTCAGGGGGCTTCGGAATGCCGCTACCGAGCGATATTAAGCCCCGATCAAGGAGCGTATTCTGCTGTTCAAGGTTACCTTCAAAATGGGCCTCGAATTCTTCTCCCAACCTCAGAGTCAGGCTTTGCTGAACAGACTGGCTACCCACCTGCATGGTGAGTGACATGCGCTGTTCCTCGTCAGCACTTTTTTGCAGCGGTGGTGGGGCTGCAACCGCCACACCCAGTAAATTTGAATCTGCCTCGACGAGAACCTTAGGACCATCTATCACAACCGAGCCTTGCCACGGGTAGCTGCCGGCAAACCAGGTCAACAGATAGGGCCCGATCCAGGGTTCCAATGTAGCTATCTCGCCTGTGCCGGTGGCGGTCAACTTGAGTATGGGAGGTTGTGCAACTCTGGTTGTGATCATCCTTGCGCTGGTCGGATGCCCCAAAAACCCAGCAGTTATGCTTTTTGCCGACGCGCTTCTTTCGGTGAAGTTTATCGTTGTATTGATATCTTCCACTGGCACCGAAGGCGGCAATACAATTCGACCCCCATTGACTTCCGCAACTCCCTGCACCTGGGTGCGGCTTACCCTTTGCAGCGGAATTGATACACTGATGTCTGCAGCGACCTGCCCTGCTTCAACCTTGATGGCCAGAGGCTTTTTATTTTGTTGTTTTTTTCCCAGCGGCCCGTTGAACAGGAATTCTGCCACCGTGTTTAATGAAGTGTTCATTGAGCCGGACAAGTCCAGGCGCCGGTCCAATTTAAATAGATTACTAATTTGCAGCTTTGGCTGAAGAACCTGATCCTGTTCAAGCCAAACCTCCTGCGGCTGGAAATCCAACAGGTCGTTGTTCAAAACGGCCCTGCCGCGACCTTTTAACACTTTCGGCCATTGCCTCTGATACCCATAATCAAGTTCTACTCCTGAATAATCAAAACTGGCGTCGAGCTGTGCTCTGCCCTGATAAATGGCAGTGGCGGTCACGTCTCCGGAATAGCTGATTCTCCCTGCTGTCGCATCGCCTGCGAGTACCGCATTACTCCACCATGTACGAAGCTTGCTCAGCCGCTTCAAATTGGGAAAATAGCGATCCATATTCGACAGGCTGGAAATACTGAAATTAGCAGTTGCGTCCAAATGCAAGGGTCGCGAACCTGCTATGCCCGCTTCTTCCGGTAACACAACCTGGCCTCCCTCGAAACTGAGATCCGAAATCGAGTCAACTTTAAATAACTGACCCAGATTAGCCACTTTCCGGGCCTTAGTGTCTATCATGATTTCCGCGTTGAGCTCACTCAATGCAGCATCTGCATCTTGCAGTGCGGCATCCTGCAAAGTTAAGGTCAGGTTTCCGTCTGCATCCAATGACCAAAGCAAATCACCGTTTGTACGGGAAATCTGAAAAGGTTGCTCGAACCAACGTGGCCATTCGAATTGCGCATCAGCAGCGCCAAATTTAAACTCGCCTCCAGCCGATGTTGCTACAAGTTGACCACTCAGGTTGTTCATAGCCGGGGCTGGGAAAACAGCCTTGAATGAAATATCGGAGGCATTCGCTCGCAATGCCCATTGCCTCAATTCCAGCAATGGGCCGGAAAACTCGAATTCCACATCGTGCAAGCTTCCGGTGAGCTGAGATTGCAAAATCCATCCCAACCGACTACCAAGACCGGAGAGCCGTAACAAATCCCTGATTCGTTCCACATTCAAAGCTTTCAGTGCCAGTCGGCCCTTGCCATCGCTGACCTCCAGCGACACATCTTCTGGCGATAACAACCGTTCCCCGCGGCTGCCAATGACCTCCAGTTCGGCATCCCAATTATCTGCTTCCAGCACTTCTCCCCTGGACCTGGCTTTGAAGGCGAGGCCGCCCTTTGGGGTAAGCGTGGTAGCTCGTATCAACCGGTCTTGTTGCTTACGTCTATAAACAAAGGAGGTTTCTGTGTAACGTTGTATTTGACCATCCAGTCGTCGCCATGCGATTTCACCATCATGCCACACCAGGTTTTGGTGATTCAGCATCCACGATATTAGTCGCTTTTGACTAATCCCAGCTGAACGATTTGACCGCAGACGAATGCCGCCGACTTGCAATTGATCCACCGAAAGCGAAACCACTTCCAGCCGCGGTTGCTCAACCGCAAACTCAGAGAATTGGGGCCAAAATCTGAATATCGAAAAAAAATCGAGTTCTGCGGCGAGTGATTTAAAAGCCAGCGCTGGACGATCCTGTGCATCTCCCATGACTTGAAGATTCTCTATATAAATGCGTGGTGAAACCCCATTCCATGCAGTGGTGACGCTGCCTACCGTAACTGGTCGGTGGAAAATCCTGCTCAGGCTGGATTCCAGCAATTCTTCACGTCCATTGGCATGATTGAAGTAGGCTACTACGGCAACCCAGGCCGCTACATAGAAGCAAACAACAACAATAATTAAGTTACGAAAAATGCGCATCTCAGCCAAGTGATATATCGTAGTGCTGCGGGTTTGCCGACGCCACACGTTGCAGATTAATCGAACCCGCTATTTTATTTCGCAACTCCGCCAGTGCTTGCGCTTCGTCACCTTCGAATTGATCAACAACTTTGTCCGCTGCAGCAACAGTATACGATTGAGCTTGAAACTGCTGGTCCTGAAGATGCAGGTCGCGCATTATCTGGTAACAGATGGTGCGTGGATTACGCGCTGAACCAGTGCCGCCACACACCTCGCACGGCTCACACATTTGCTGGTGCAGACTTTCGCTGCTCTGCCGCCGGGTAATTTCCATCAGGCCCAGTGGCGAAATATCGGCCGTAACCACCGCAACGGGATCACTCTCCAATGCCCCTCGCATAATCTTTACTAACTGTTGTTTATCACTGGCAGTCTGCATATCGATAAAATCTACCACGATGATGCCCCCTATATTTCGCATACGCAATTGCCTGGCAATTTCAATTGCTGCTTCGGTATTGGCCTGCATGATGGTTTGCGCTGGGTTGTCACGGCCGGTAAACGCAGCAGTGTTGACGTCGATTACTGTCATCGCCTCGGTGCGGTCAAAAACCAGCCGGGCTCCCGATGGCAGAATCACCTCGCGCTGGAGAGCATCGGCGAAGTGCTGTTCAAGATTGTATTCGGCAAGCAAGGGCGTATCTCCACAGTATAGTTCCGTTGTGGCAAGCTCGTTCAATTGATAAGCCTGCATGAATTCAAGCACCTCGCTGTATAGGGTCCTGGAGTCAACCACCACTTTCAGTTCCGCTACCTTGCCGCTATCACGTAATAGTCGCAAACCGAGAGGTAAATTCTGGTAAAGGAAACAGTTATCCCGCTGCTGTACTGCTTGCGATTGTATGTCTTGCCATAACTCACTCAAGTATCCCAGATCACGCCGAATATCCTCTGCTGATGCTGCGCTTGCTGCGGTCCGAGCAATAATACCGCCGTCCAGCTGCAGCCCGCGCTGCTCGTCCTCGAGCCGCGATGCCAGCTGTGCCCGTTGTTCGGCATCAACTATGCGCCTGGAAACAGTAATATGGTTGCCGAATGGCTGATAGACAAGATACCGGGATGGCAGGCTTAGCCTGGTTGTTAAGCTGGCACCTTTGTCCCCGCGCCTGTCTTTGGTTACTTGAACTAATAGCCGTTGTCCTTCGTGTAATAGTCGCTCTATAGGCAAGCGGGCATCCGCCTTACCGTTATGTCGCTCGGGGGTATCGCTCGATTGAAAAATATCGCGCCGATGCAGGAAGGCATTGTCTGTCAACCCGATATCCAGGAACGCTGCCTGCATGCCAGGAAGTATACGCTTCACTTGCGCCTTGTAGATATTGCCTACAAGCCCCTGTGCATCTGCATACTCCACATGCAAATCCTGTAGCAGGCCGTTTTCGATTACCGCAGCACGGGTTTCGTTAGCTAGCGTACTAATTAGTATTTCTCTGTTCATAACCAGTTCAGGTTTATCCGCCTGAGCAGTTGGTTGGTCTCGAATAACGGCAGTCCCACAACATTGGAATAACTACCATGGATTAGCTTAACCCAGGCTGAAGCCAGGCCCTGAATTGCATAGCCACCGGCTTTGTCCTGTGGTTCTCCAGTTAGCCAGTAAGCCTGCATTTGTTGTTCGCTGATTTTGGAAAAATACACGTCAGTAGACACGCTGACAGTGCTGATGTCGCCCTGGAAGAGCAAACTGACGGCGGTAACAACCTGGTGTTGAGTGTCGGATAATTGACGCCATATGCGCATGGCATCCGCCACATCAGTGGGCTTACAAAAAACCGTTTCATCATGTTTGACGATGGTATCAGCTGAGAGTACTGCCTGATACGGATCAACGGGCAATGCAGCTGCACAAGCCCTCGCTTTTTGTTGTGCCAGGCGCTCAACAAAATCCAAAGCCACCTCGTGCGCTTTAATTGACTCATCGATATCCACACTCGCGGTGCTGAACTTTACGCCCATATTTTGCAATAGCTCGCGGCGCCGAGGGGATGCCGATGCAAGAATCAGGCTAATGGGTTCCGGCACAGCTAATCACCGCGGTGATATGGCAGGTTGGCATTAATAGTCCATGCCCGGTAGAGCTGCTCCGCCAGCATTACCCGAACCAGCGGATGAGCAAAAGTCAACGCAGACAGTGACCACTTAATGGATGTGGCGCCGATCAATTCAGGGTCTATACCTTCCGGTCCACCGATCAGTATCGCCACATCCTGGCTCTGGTCGATCCAATTCTGCATATGCTGTGCGAGTTGTACGGTATCAATGGTTTTGCCCTTGCGATCGAGCGCGATGGTCAAATGCGAATCAGGAATGGAAGCTTTTATGTCGGCCGCTTCAGCACGCAGAATGCGTGGTATGTCGGGATTCTTCCCTCTCTTTTTAGCTGCTATTTCTACTAGTTCCAGTTGGCAAACCGGTGGTAGTCGACGTGCATATTGCTGGTACGCATCCGTCACCCAGCCGGGCATCCGCTTGCCAATCGCAATTAACTTGATTTTCATGCCTGTGAAATCTAGCCTGGGTCACGCTTCCGGTCGGTCCCTGTGCGCTTTGACCATGTTACGAACATCTTCATCCCACAGTTTTTCCAGGTCATAATATTCGCGGACTTCGGGTCGCATCACATGCAACACCACATCGCCGAAATCGACCAACACCCACTCACCAAGATCGGCTCCGTCCTCATTCAATGGTTTTACACCTTGCTTTCTTAGCCTGTCTGATGCCTCTCTTGCAAGTGCCTTGACATGCGTATCCGAACTCCCGCTGACAACTACCATATAATCCGCGAAATCAGAGATATCGGCGATGTCAATTACGTTGATCTCCTGCCCCTTAATATCTTGCAGTGCGTTTACTACCTGTTGTTTGATTTGCTCGGGATTCATAGTTTCCTGCTGGTAAAGTCGATGCCGTCGAATATAGTCCAAAACTTCGGGCATAATATTTTCTTCCACCAAAGGGTGGTATTCGGGAGAGTTGGCGTTTGAATCCATTACGGTAGCCAACAATGCCCGTAATTTGGTCGAAGAGACATCAAAATGACTCTGCTCAAAAAGCGCTATTCTACCAGCTGCTTCGTCCAGCAACTGGCTAACTGAATTCACCAGGCGGGGCTTAACATAATCCGGCACATCCGCTTCATAACCGGGTCTGCTGAGCACAACCAGATTCACCTGTTGCAAAAGCTCATCGGCACGGTGCCAGGTATGCAGCTGCAACATGCTGTCAGCGCCGATGATCAATAAAATTTGCTTTTGCGGGTATCTGGCCCTGAACTGCTGCAGGGTATCATAGGTATACGAGATGGAATCCCTGGAAATTTCGGTGTCATCGGCCACATTAATTTTACTGCCCTGCAAGGCAATCTTCAGCATCTCAAAGCGGTGCTCTATGCTGGTGTAGATGGCTCCCTTGTGGGGCGGCCTGGCACTAAGCACCCAGTGAATCCGATGAAAGTCGAGCTGCCCTGCCAGCAATTTCAGCGACTCGGTGTGGCCACGGTGGATCGGATCAAATGTTCCCCCGAATATACCGATTAATTTAGACATATAAACCCGACATCGCGATTAGCGCAGGAATTGCACGCCTAGCGTGGTTAAACCTGATTCAACTGCGGATATGGCCATCACCATAAACTACGTATTTTTGCGACGTTAATCCCTCCAGGCCCACTGGGCCGCGCGCATGCAATTTGTCAGTGCTGATACCGATTTCAGCACCTAATCCATACTCGAAACCGTCGGCGAAGCGGGTTGAGGCATTGACCATAACCGAACTGGAATCAACCTGACGAACGAATTCCCTGCTGGTTGAATAGTTTTCGGTGACGATGCTCTCGGTGTGTGACGAACCATATTTAGCGATGTGCTCTACCGCAGCGTTAAAATCGTCAACGACCCGGATCGCCAGAATCGGCGCCAGATATTCCGAATCCCAGTCGGTGTCATCAGCCAGGGATATATTTTGATCCGGCACCGCCTCGCGGGTCCGCTCGCATCCCCTGAGCTCAACGCCCCTTGCCACATATTCTGCAC
>JAHHOC010000044.1 GCA_018677115.1 Arenicella sp.
GGGCAGGATAAAGGAATTAGAAGTGGCTAGTGCCACAGTAAGAGCAAATAATGCCGGGTCGCCGCCGGACGTCACTGCGATATTGACCGCCAGTGGCACCAATAACACGGTAGCTCCGACGTTGGACATCACCAGGGTAAAAAGCGTCGCCAGCACGGCGACCGTGAGTTGCAGTATCCAAATCGGCGGGTGGCCAATCATGTGCAGTAGTTGGTCTGCAATCCACGCCGCAGTGCCGGTTGCCTCAACGGTGGCGCCGAGCGGTATCAGGCTGGCGAGCAGGAATACGGTTTTCCAACTCACCGAGTAGTAAGCCTCTTCGGCGGTCAGCACCTTAGATAGAATGATACCCAGTGCGCCCACCAACAACGAAACTGACAACCTTAAATCGGTAAATAGAATCAGGGCCAGTGAGATCATTAGAAACGCGATAGCATGAAAGGCTTTATGGACGCGCACCTCTTCATGCGGGTAATGGCTGGTGACAACCACATAATTCATGACCACATGCAGACGCTGCAGGCTATCCCAGTCGGAGTACACAACTACGGTATCCCCCGCGGCAAAGGGCAAACTGCGCACATCCTGACCTTCACGCAGAGTGCCATCGGCGCGGATGATGGCCAGAGTCGATATGCCGTGACCGCTGCGCATACCCAAATCACGCGCTGACTCACCGACCATCGGCGAAGTAGGAGTCACCACCATCTCTGCAAGACCGGAATGAAGTGGTGAAAGTGCGTCGGCGAAATGCTCGAATGTAGGTCGCACAATTAGACCCATCTCCCTGGCAAACTTATCCAGAGCATCTTTTTCACCTATCCAGGCCACGATGTCGCCATCTTCAATTTTCATATCGAGCAACAAGCCCCCCGGCCCCATGCGGAGATGCTTACCGGAGGTCACCGCGATCGTACGCACGCGGTAGCGGGTCTCGAAGTCGTCCAGTTCCATGCCAATCAACGGACTGTCTGCGGGCACTTCCATCTCCTTGATGGCGTAGTCAAGACCGTAAGTCTCCTTGAAATACAGCGCGGAACTGCTGGCCTCGCGATGCTTCTCCATGGTATGCGGCAATACGTAACGGCCGAATACAACGAAGTATGCAATCCCGGTCAACACCATGGCGATGCCGATCGGGGTGACTGAAAACAGCCCGAATGAGCGCATCTGATTCTCTGCCGGCAAATGAATGTTTGAATTTGCAATCAGGTCGTTCAACAGGATCAACGGGCTGGAGCCAACCAGCGTCATGGTGCCACCTAGAATGGCGCAGAAACCCATTGGCATCAGCAGGCGTGAAATGGAGATCGATGAACGCGCAGAGATGCGACCAACCACAGGCAGGAATAGAGCCGCCGCGCCGACGTTCTGCATAAACCCGGAAATGACACCCACCGATCCGGATATCAGTGGAATAATGCGCTGTTCGGTAGTGCCGCCCAGACGCATCATGTATTTAGCGGCGGAATTCATGATGCCAGTCTTATCCAGACCGGCACCGATGATCATTACCGCGATAATCGACATCACCGCGTTGCTGGAGAAGCCTATAAAAAGCTTGTTAATGTCCGCCAGCCCGGCGGACAGCCCCATGTAAGGTGCAATCAATGAAGTGAGCCCCAGGAACACCATCACCGTTATCGCGGCAATGTCGATGGGAACGATTTCAAAAGTAAACAGATATACCGTGAGCAGCAAAATGCCCAGCACCCAGGCAATTTCAATAGTCGGTGCGATACTCGCAAGATAGAGGCCGAACGTTAATAGTGACAGCGCTGCTACGCTGAGAATTATTGCTCGGTTTCTATCCATTACTAATGCTCGCGGCTGTTTTGCATCCTGTTTGAGTCTCCCGGGTTATTTATCGTCTTTGTTATAGCCTTAATATAACCCAGAGCTGCCCAGCAGTTGGCGAGTCGGTGTATTTCGCATCAAATCTGCGTCCAATCACTCGGTGAATCTGGCTTATTGTTAACAATATCCTCAATCGCATTGATTGCATCTTCGTCCAACCGCTCTATCACTGCAAGTGCATTTAAATTGTCTTCCAACTGCTCCAGTTTGGAGGCGCCAAGTATCACCGTAGACACATTGGGGTTTTTCAGGCACCAGGCAATCGAAAGAAGATGCAGCGGCATGCTCAGTTCGTCCGCCAGCACTTTGAGTTGACGGGCCTGTGCCAGTTTCACCTGCCCCTGTTCACTTTCAAACTGGGCTTTTAACCATTCATAACCGGGCAGATTCAAGCGGCCTTCCACTCCCAGATCATCATTATATTTGCCTGTCAGGATACCGCTGGCCAGTGGTGACCAGATTGTCGTGCCTAAACCGATTTCGCTGTAAAGCTGGCGGTACTCGCCCTCGACCCTGGCGCGGTTAAACAGATTATATTCCGGCTGTTCCATTGTTGGCGGGGTAAGGTTGTGTTGCCGGGCAATAGCATAGGCCTGCATGATTTGTGAGGCCGACCATTCTGAGCTACCCCAGTATAAAATCTTGCCTTGTGTCACCAGATTGTGCATGGCACGCACCGTTTCCTCGATGGGTGTGTGGACATCGGGGCGGTGACAAAAAAACAGATCCAGATAATCGACCTGCAGTCGGGTCAGCGCGGCATTGC
>JAHHOC010000049.1 GCA_018677115.1 Arenicella sp.
TGAGACCGGTGGCGATGCGTTAACTGGTGCACAGTGTTTCCGAGACTGGTTACCGGTGGCGGATGGATATCCAGATTTCGATGCTGATGCCTGTGGCACGGTCACTAAATCAACAACTGCAACGCGGGATATGTTCTCGGTAACACTCCCATGTGCAGACCTGGACAGCGATGAACTGGCAGAAGTCAGTACCTGTCTGTCCTGGAAACAATCTTCTGATCCAAACGACTGTCCTAACTTGTTAGGCGCGGTGCCCGGTGGCCCGGCCAAGTGCCGGTGCGGCGTCACCGATCTCGATGGCCTGCCGATCCCCGAACTGACGCTATCAAAAGTCTGTACGCCCGATGAAATTGTGCCGGGTGGCACAATAAATTGTACCGTCACAATCATGAATAATGCCCTCGGCGCGGACGCCGTGGGGTTTCATTTTGAAGACGATTATCCCGAGGATTACGGCAGTGTCATTAATGCTTCGATAACCCAGGGGTCTGTGACTGACAATGGCGATATCCTGACTTTAGCAACCGGCACTATTTCAGCGGGTAGCAGTATCACGCTCACCTATGATTTTAACGTCAATGATGCTGCGAATTTACCGAATGGAGGCCTGCCCGATTCATTTACCAACACTGTCGAGACTTACTACACGAATGGTGATGGCGTGGTAATAAACCAGGGCTTAACCGCGTCCGATACAACCACTGTGCCGATAACCTTGTCGTATATAATTGCCAAATCGCGAAACGGGCTTCTTGAATTCGAGTGGCAGACACAAACTGAAACCGGGAATCTTGGCTTTAACCTGCAGGCAGTTGATGAGGCTAACGGCAATTTATATCGCATCAATGAGCAGTTGATTCCAAGTGCTGGCATCAATAGCGCTAGCCCGCTGGCGTATTCCTATTCGGCCACAAACAGTTTCATAGTCAAAGCTTTTTATCTCGAAGATGTGGATCTATACGGAAACGTGACCCGTCATGGCCCTTATCAGGTTGGTAAGAAATTTGGGCGCAAGCTGGCACCCAGGAAAAAAATTGATTGGAAATCCATCCGCGCTGAACACAACGACAAGGTTTCCGGACGCAGTAAAAAGGCGAAACCGGGACAAATTAATAGTAAAAAGTTCAAAGTCAGAAACTTACAAACAGAAGCTATTACCGCGGTTAAAATCAAGGTTGCTGCGACTGGGCCGCAACGATTATTTCTCAGCGATTTGAGAGCCGCAGGGCTGGACATTAACCGTTTCCGCAAACGGCAGGGTGGGTTGACGGATAATGGTGTGAATATTCCCTACCGCGTTGCCGGGGATGGCAGTTATATAGAGTTTTTTGGCCGCGCCACGATCAACCTTTACGATAGCCACAACTATTATGTGTTTGATTTAAATGTACGTGGTGAGCAATTGCGTGAAATAAAAACCGTAAAAAACATCAATACGGACAACTACAACTATCAGAAGCAGTTAAAACTTGCCGAAAAACGTGGATACAGCATGTTCATTAACGGCAGCGATCCCTGGTACGATGAATTTTTGTTCGCTATCAACAGCCCGAAAACAGCGAGCTACCGCTTTGCGGCGGGCGACATCAGCGCTACTGGAGCGAATGCCCGCTTGGACTTAAGAGTATATGGAGCAACCAGCTTCCCGGAAGATCCTGACCATCACCTGCAGGTGATGCTGGATGGTGTGGTGATTGCAGATCACCGCTTCGATGGAAGGGGCGATCATCTGCTTTCAGTGGAGTTCGATGCCCGCCTTATAAACGACTCTGGTGAAAACCTGCTCGAGTTGGTTCTTACTGCCGACACACCCCGCGCTTACGATGCGGTAATGATACAGGACGTGAATCTGTCCTACCCCGCGACGCTATCACTGGATACGACTCCCGCCACTGTAAAGTTACAGAGCTACGGAGAGAGTTTTTCATTCGCAGCAGGCGACGACCCTGTTGTATACCGGGTTGCAGAGTCAACCGCACAACTTATTATCCCACGCGTGGACCGTAAAACTGGTATCTACACGATCGATAAGAGCATAAGCACCAATGACAATATTCAATACGATTTTTACCTGACGGATGGGGTCGCAGTAGCGCGCGCCAGCGTCGGTGCGCCAATCCGTGAGCCGATAGCCTCCAGCGACGCCAATCACCTGGTAATTGCACATCCGGACTTTATCGGAGCGGACTTAGATAATTATCTGGCTAACCGTAGTGATCACCTGACTGGCGATCAGCAAGTCATTGATGTCTCACAAATCTACGCTGAATATTCCGATCATGAGGTCGACCCCGAGGCAATACGCGAATTTGTCCGCTTGAGTTCCAGTTTTGGAAACCTGCGGAGCGTAATGCTGGTGGGTGGAGATACATATGATTATCGTGACTATCTTGGTTATGAAGCACTGAGTTTTATTCCGACTTTTTATCTTCCGACCAGCGAACTTATTTCGCAAACTCCCTCTGATGCACTGTTCACCGATGTCAATAACGATAATATTTCGGATTTTGCTATTGGCCGACTGGCGGTTCGCAATAATGCGGAATTAAAAACAGTGCTGGACAAGAGCCTGACCTATTGGCGCAAAAACTACTCGAATACCGCGTTGTTGATTGCCGACAAGGATGACTTACGTAACAATTTTCAATTTTCGGAATCCATCAGCAATTTTGCCCTCGCCCTGGACGCAGACGATTGGGCCGTTGAGGAGATAGCACTGCAAGGCCTTGATGATGACGGAATCGACGCGGCGAGAACTGCCACCTTGTCTGCGATGAACAACGGCATCAATGAGCACCAGGGAACCAGCCTGGTTCTGTTCAGTGGCCATTCAAGCCCCTATTCGTGGACCTTCTCCGGATTATTTGGTCTCAGTGATGTTCCTATGCTGAATAATCAATTATCGCCGTTTTCGGTCGTACAATGGGGTTGCTGGAATACTTACTTTGTTGATCCAATCGGCCAAACCCTGGGTCATGAACTGTTATCCTCAGGGCCGATGGGTGCCGCAG
>JAHHOC010000081.1 GCA_018677115.1 Arenicella sp.
GACCTATACAACCCCCTGACCAGCCTTCGCTACGGCTGCACCATCCTGCGGCACTATTTGGATCGATACAAAAACCAGGAGCGGGCCCTTGCCGCGTACAATGGTTCACTTGGCTATAAAACTTATCCCCGCAAAGTGCTGGGCCGGCTGGCTAGTAAATGGCAGTTCAAGAAAGATGAATACGCCAGGGAACCGGATCTGGAAATTGCGCAAGGCAACCAATCTGGCGGCGGCACGTTAATCCTTGAGTGATGCTCGTTCGAGTGATGCAACAGATTTGCGTTGCTGCAATTCAGCCACTACTTCAGCCCCTACCAGTGCCACTACCCACGAAAGATATATCCAGATTAAAAATATCGGCAAGGTAGACAAGGCGCCGTAAACAACTTCGTAATTGCCAAAATTTACTATGTAGAGCCCGAACCCCCGTTTGGTTAGCTCGAACAGCACTGCCGCCACAAAAGCGCCGCAAAATGCGTGACTCAAACTTACCCGGACATTCGGCATCACCAGGTAGAGCAACAGAAACGCCAGAATCTGAAACAAAAAAGGTAGTAGGACCACACCCAGAGACTGAACCTGATCTGCGAAGCCAGCACCCGCTGCTACTGTCAGTGACAGAATATAGGTTGAGATCGTCAGACTGGCACCCATCAGTAACGGACCAAGAGATACCAGAGCCCAATAAACAGTGACCCGTGCGGTCATGCTTCTGCCCTTTTTTATACGCCAGATATCATTGAAGGACTCCTCTATCGTGAACAGCAGCAGCAATGCAGTTAACAGGAAAAACACCAACCCTATCACTGTAAGTTTGCCAGCCTGGCCGGCAAACTGCTCTATATATTGCTGCAGGTCCTGACCCGCCGCAGGCAGCAGGAAAGAATAGATGTATTCCTCGAAGGCGCTGCCAAGTTGCTCAAATGATGAAAACAGTGACAGCATGGCAAAGGCTATCGCCACCATCGGTGCCAGAGCCAATAGCGAGCTGAACGACAGTGCTGCAGCATGCCGCGTAAGCCGGTCAGAACGGAATCGTTTGGCAACGGCGATCGGCAAGTCAAACAGTTGTATTAGGCTTTGCTTTATCGAATAATCAGCCATAATCATTGATGATGGTTAATACCTGCTGCTGATGCGGTGTTGGCATCGCAATCGTGAGGACTTCCATGGAAATAATTATCTATCATAACCCAAGATGCTCAAAGTCTCGCCAGACATTGGAGCTGTTGCGCAGCCAGGGAATCGAGCCAGCGATCGTCGAGTATCTGCAACAGCCCCCAAACCACCAGCAGCTTGACAGCATTTTACGCGGCCTGGAGATGCAGCCCCGGGAACTGATGCGCAAGAGCGAAAAAGAATATAAAGACCTTAACTTGCAGGACCCCGAGTTGAGCCGTGACCAGTTGATCGAGGCGATGGTTCAGCACCCGAGGTTGATCGAGCGCCCGATAGTGGTCGCTGGTCACCAGATCAAAATCGGTCGACCGCCGGAATCAGTGCTTGAAATTCTTAACTAGATGACGGCCCATGCGATGGACATCCTGATTGTTTACCATAGCCGCCTCGGTTCGGTACACCAGCTTGCGCGGTTGATTGCCCGAGGTGTTGAATCGATAGAGAATTGCAACGCGTTGTTGCGTACGGTCCCTGAAATCAGCGGGTCCGCAGACGCTATAAACAACGATGCGTCAAACGGCAAACCGGCTGACCAGCTGGTGGAATTAGCGGACCTGAAGTCCTGTGACGGCCTGATAATCGGCAGCCCTACCCGCTTTGGCAATATGTCTGCCGCGATGAAGCAATTTGTCGATGATACAAGCGGGTTGTGGTTATCTGGCGATCTGTCCGGAAAGCCGGCAGCGGTGTTTACATCCACTTCCTCTATGCATGGCGGCCAGGAAGCGACGCTTTTATCAATGATTGTACCGCTGTTGCATCATGGCATGCTAATTTGCGGCTTACCCTATACCGAGCCTGCACTCAGCAGAACTACCAGTGGCGGCACGCCTTACGGCGCCAGTCACGTCGCTGGGCCTGCCAACAACAACCCAATCAGTGAAGACGAAAGAACGCTTTGCCTGGCGCTGGGCAAACGTGTTGCCAAAGCTGCTGTCGCCATGGCCAGGATTTAACTGCTTACCGGGATCGCTGGATTCTATCGCTGGCCAGCACGCGCTGCAGAAAAGGGATTGTTATCCGCCTCTTTTCAATTAATGAAACGCGATCAATCTCATCGAGAATCCTGAACAGTTCAGAATTGTCGCGTGAAGCGCGGCTAAGCAAGTACTTTATGGTGTCGTCATTGATACTCAGGCCGCGACAGTTTGCACGTAGTTTAATTGCTTCATAGCGTTGTTCCTCAGTCAGCGGCTGCAGCGGATAAATCAAACCGCTGTTCAAGCGGCTGATTAAATCTGCCAGCATAAAACCACATCGATCCGCCGGTTGACTGGCAGTGACGATCAACTGACCAGCGTTGAGCTTCACCTGTTCAAATAAGGCAAACAAGGCCTGCTCGCGTTCTTCGTCGCCTGCCCACAGATGGATGTTGTCAACACAGACCAGGTGCTCAACATCGACAGCATTGAGTAACGCAGGTAATGCAGCACTGTCGTCGAAAGATATATAGCTGCTGGCGAGGATCTCCTGTTCCGCAAAGCGCATGGCTGCAAACAACAGATGGCTCTTGCCACAACCCCGTGAGCCGTAAAGATAAAGCATTCTTGGCTCGCCCTTCATGATGCAGCTTTTAATCGCCATTACCGCCTCGGAGTTATGCCCCACCCAGTAATTTTCAAAGCTGGCTTTGTCACCCAGAGCCAATGGCAATGCCATTTGTGGTGTCGGGTCCGATTTGGATTTCACTACGTGCGAACCCCTGCCTAGCCCTGCCGCGAAATTTCGTCTGATTTGCTTAGTGCCTTCATTGACCAGATATAGGCATAAGCCACACCACTGGCAATACTGGTTATTAACACCGAATAACTGAGCATAGCTACAATTATCGGAATTTTTAATTGCCATGCGAGCGCCGACAGCACCACCAGAATTAAGCCGATCTGCAGGAAGGTGTTGATTTTCGACAAGCGCAGCGGCTGCATGCTCACTGAACCATAAAAGATCACCATAATCAGATAACCGCTGATAATAATGACGTCGCGAAAAACCACCGCAACCATCAGCCAGAACGGGATCAGCTGCATTATCGACAACATGACATAGGTGCTGACCAGCAGGGCTTTATCTGCCAGGGGATCGAGAATTGCCCCAAGCTCGGTACGCGCATCAAAGCGTTTAGCAATCCAACCATCGAGTCCATCGGTGACGCCGGCAACCAGAAATACCACCAGCGCTGCCATAAACTGCTGATCCTGCAACAGCACAATCACAAACGGAACCAAACCGATGCGTGCCAGGGTCAATATGTTGGGAATATAGAAAATCAAAGTATGTTGTTGGATCGCGAACGCTTGCGGCGAATTATCTCTGCCTTTTAATCGATACACAACCGCTATCGAACAGGCTACAATACGCGTCGCTAACCTTCCCTACAATCAAGCTGGAGTACAATTGTGGCCGAAAAACCGGAATCCCTGAGCTATCGTGACGCCGGAGTGGATATC
>JAHHOC010000172.1 GCA_018677115.1 Arenicella sp.
GTTGAAAGCGGTCAGGTGGTTGGGCTGCTTGGCCCTAATGGCGCGGGCAAGACCACCAGTTTTTACATGGTTGTTGGTTTGATCCGCAGTGATAGTGGGCGCATATTGCTGAATGGGCAGGATATCAGCCATCTGCCAATGCATTCACGCGCCAAACTCGGTATCGGTTATCTTCCGCAGGAGCCATCAATTTTTCGTAAATTGACTGTCGAAGAAAATTTGCTGGCGGTGCTGGAAACGGATAAGACACTGACGCCGCATCACCGCCTGCGCCGGGTAGAACAGTTATTGGAAGAATTCAATATCACGCACAAACGCAGCACCCTCGGGATTTCGCTTTCCGGAGGTGAACGCAGACGTGCCGAAATTGCGCGCGCAATCGCATTACGGCCCTATTTCATTCTGCTGGATGAACCGTTTGCGGGCATCGACCCGATCTCGGTAGGCGATATCCAGCAGATCATTGATTACCTGCGGAATTCAGGCATTGGTATTATTATCACCGATCACAACGTCCGTGAAACCCTGGATATCTGCGATCATTCCTACATCCTTACCGAGGGCCGCGTATTCACCGAGGGCACTGCCAAGCAGATATTGAGCCATAAGGGCGTACGCGAAGTGTATCTTGGCTCGAAATTCAAAATTTGATGGAATTGCCAATAGGATGTGTCTAAAATGAATTTATGGGCATGAGTTGGACCAAATGACTTGCGAGGGTGATAGATCATCATAAGCAGCCCGCAACTTGCAACATGAAGCAAAGTCTAAACCTCAAAGTTTCCCAGCAGCTTTCGCTCACTCCGCAGTTGAAGCAGTCTCTCAAATTGCTGCAGCTGTCGGGCATTGATCTGGAGCAGGAAATTCAGCAGGCTCTGGATGCCAATCCGATGCTGGAATATGAGGAAGATGCTCCGGGCCCGGACGAAAAGCCTATTGACCTTGCGGAAACCGAGACTTACCAGATTCCTCAACCTATTGCTGAATCTGCAGACCCAAGTGTTGAAATCGAGCGTATCGATAATCTCGCGCCTGAACAGGATCTTGCCGCCAGTTGGCAGGAGTCATTTGAGCCATCGCGCGTCGCCAACAGCAATAGTGGTGCGGGCAACGACCTACCGGAAAATGTGCAGGTAACGTCCGGGGCAGAGTCCCTGTTTGACCACCTGAATTGGCAAATTCGCATGACCAATTTGTCGGATAAGGATCAGCTTATATGCCGCAGCCTGCTTCGTAGCATTGATGAAGAGGGTTATCTAAGGATTGACCCTGCGGAGATGGCCGCCTTGTTTGATGAACAGTTAGAGGTTGAGGAGAGTGAAGTGAGGGCGATGTTAAGCCTGATTAAGACACTGGACCCAATAGGTGTCGGGGCACGTGATTTAAGCGACAGACTGTTAATATTCCTGTCTCAGCTCGATACCGACACGGCCGGACTTGACCATGCCAAACTGATAATCTCCGAGCATCTTGATCTACTCGCCAATCATAACCTTGCGCAGCTAAAGAAAATTCTTGAACTTGACGACCAGCAATTGACCGCCAGCCTTGAGCTCATCATGCAACTCAACCCGCGCGTAACTAGCGAATTCAAATCGACCGTCGAAGATTACATCATTCCAGATGTGCTGGTTAAGAAAGTAGCTAACCGCTGGGTTGCGGCAATCAATCCGGACAACCAACATAAGCTGCGGGTTAACGAAACTTATAGCCGCATGCTCAAATCAAATATCGATAAGCAGGGCAGCGAATTCATCCATCAAAATCTGCAGCAGGCTAAGACCTTCATAAAGGGATTGATGAGCCGCTATGACACTCTACATTTGGTGGGTCAGGCCATCGTAGAACGCCAACAGGCATTTTTTGATAATGGTCCTGAGTCCATGCAACCCATGGTGCTGCAGGATGTTGCGCAGGAACTGAATCTGCACGAATCAACAATTTCCCGCGCGACTGCAGGCAAGTATCTGCAATCACCGCGGGGTGTCTATGAATTGAAATACTTTTTTTCCAGCGCACTCAACAGTGTTGAGGGTGCTACCTCCAGTTCCATTGCAATCCGGTCGCTGATCAAAAAGATGATTGACTCCGAACCCGGTGCCAAACCGTTGAGCGACAGTAAAATTGCACAGGAGTTGGAGAAATTAGGGCACATAGTGGCAAGACGTACGGTGGCCAAATATCGGGAGAGCATGCATATTGCTTCCTCGAGTCAACGTAAATCACTGGTTTAAGTGATCGCGGAACTTTTTAAGTCGGTTATCAATCGACCGTAGAACGCGCAAAAAAACTTGTGCAAACTTTAACTGATCGGTGGTTCAGCCTGAAGCTGCAATCCGATCCAAATTGGAGATTTTCATGCAACTAACTATTTCGGGACATCAAATCGATCTTACGGATTCAATGAAAGATTACATCGGCGAAAAAATGCAGCGGATTGAAAGACATTTTGACCACCTCAACAGCATCGACGTGGTACTGCATGTAGAGAAAATCCATCACAAGGCCGAGGCCACGGTTAATGCCAAAGGCATAACTCTGCATGCCCATGCCGATTCCGATAATATGTATGCCACAATTGATAACTTAACTGATAAACTGGATTCTCAAGTCCGCAAGCACAAAGAAAAAATTACCAACCATCATCGGGGTGGAGGCGCTCTGAAAGAACAGCCCTTCGGCTAACAGACTATCAGGATTTACGCTAAAGTCCTGCCAACGGAATTTAATAACATACCCCATTGAATGCGCACCATGACAACTCCAGTACCACTGCATCAATACCTGGATGCAGATTTAATTTCGGTTCAATCAGAGATAAGCAGCCGAAAAAAGTTATTGCAGGAAATGGCCCGCCTCCTCACCCTGCCGCTTGAGGAGGCCAGGGAAAAAGATATATATCATTATTTGCTGGAGCGGGAAAAACTTGGCAACACCGGTATAGGAAATGGAGTTGCTTTGCCGCACAGCCGTTGTGAGCAAACCAATGATGCAGTAGTAGCGATCATCACGCTGCGTGAGGCAATAGACTATGACAGTCCTGATCGCCAGCCGGTAGATATCGCTTTTGGTTTGCTGGTACCTCAATCTGCGACTAAGGAACACCTGGAACTGCTGGCGGGGATAGCCCGTTTGATGTCTGATGAAACCAAACATGCTTCGCTATTGGAAGCGTCGGACGCAGGGGAAGTGATGGAATTGATCCGTCGATGGTCTTCCCAGCCGGATTAGATATCGCACTCCATGCCCCCGAACTTTTTGATCATCAGTGGTTCTTCGGGTTCCGGTAAAACCATCGCTTTACAGGTGCTGGAGGACCTGGGTTTTTACTGCATCGATAATCTGCCGCCCTCGCTAATTCCCGACATGGCCTCGCGCATGATGGGCTCAGGTGCTTCTTCACAAAAGTGTGCGGTCAGCATTGACTCTAGAAACCGTGATTTTCTCGGTGAGTTGAGTAGCCATTTCGACAGCCTGCGCTCTATGAATATCGACTTTCGGGTGATCTTCCTGGATGCAGATGACCAGATGCTGTTGCAAAGATACAGCGAAACACGACGTAAACACCCGTTGTCCGACCAACACACTTCACTCAGTGAGGCGATTGCCAAAGAGCGAAAAATACTCGAGCCCATTGCGGACCTTGCGCACAGGCACCTGGATACCAGCCGCACTACCCCACACGAACTGAGATCACAAATCCGTGATTTTGCGGCCAGCAGCGACGATTCTTCATTGACCT
This sequence comes from Arenicella sp., assembly GCA_018677115.1. GTDB lineage: Bacteria > Pseudomonadota > Gammaproteobacteria > Arenicellales > Arenicellaceae > Arenicella. The sequence continues at coordinate 3,743 of JAHHOC010000172.1, forward strand.
TGCTGTTTCAGTCGTTCGGATTCAAATATGGCTCACCGAGTGATGCGGATTTTGTTTTTGACGTGCGGTGCCTGCCTAACCCGCACTGGGACCCTGAGCTCAAGCCCCTTACCGGTCTGGACGCGCCGGTGCATGCCTACCTGTCTGCGCAGCCCAAATGCATGGACATGTTTGAACACATCAGGGATTTTATCGCTCACTGGTTACCCAGCTTTATCGACGACAATAGAAATTACATGACTGTGGCGATCGGTTGCACGGGCGGCAAGCATCGGTCAGTTTTTTTATCTAATCTTTTACGTAAACATTTTTCCGAAGATGAGCAATCTGAACAACTGGCAATCCTGACTCAGGTGCGTCACCGGGAACTCAGCCTGTAACACAAAGACAACATGCAGCAACAACAAGTAGAAATAATCAATAAATTGGGTTTGCACGCCCGCGCCGCGGCTAAACTGGTCAGCACCGCAGGAAAATTCGCCTCAAGTGTATCGCTCAAACTTGGCAGCCAGGAAGCCGATGCAAAGAGCATAATGGCCGTTATGATGCTGGCCGCATCGAGGGGAACCGTTGTAGAAATCAGCTGCGAAGGCGAGGATGAAGTAGAGGCAATGCAGGCTCTGGTCGAACTTATTAACGACTATTTCGGTGAGGATGAGTAAGCGTGCTTAGTCTGTTCGGCTCCGGAATTGGACGCGGCTTGGCCATCGGCCAGGCCTATGTGTTGCGCAGCAGCGAAGTTGACGCGCCCGAAATCGCCGTTCCTGCAGAGCAGATAGCAGATGAAGTGAAGCGCTTTAAAAGGGCGGTAGCGGTAACACTCAAAAAATATCGCTTGATTTTGCGTGAGCTACCAGCCGACGCTCCAAAAGAAAGCGCAGCCTTCATCAATGCACACATGATGATGCTCCGCGACCCACTGCTGGTTGATGAATCAATAAAAATTATAGAAAAGGATTTAGTCAACGCCGAACATGCCTTGCGGATTCAATCGGACAACCTGATTAAGGTATTCGAAAACATGGATGATGCCTATCTGCGCAATAAGAAAGAGGATGTCCAACATGTGACCAACCGGTTGCTGCGCAACCTGCTGGGTATCGTTGTGCATAGCCTGGAAGATACCAGCGAAGAGGACTTGAGCGGCCGAATTGTGGTCAGTGATGACCTCAGCCCGGCTGAAGCAATGCTGCTCAATGAACGCAAAGTGGCAGCATTCGTTACCGATGTGGGCAGCACGATTTCTCATACCGCCATTGTCGCGCGCAGCATGCGCATGCCGGCTGTGGTCGGCCTGCATGGGTGTCGCCGTTACATCAATGATGATGATTTGCTGATTGTAGATGGAAAACGCGGCATTATCGTAGTGAACCCGGGTGAAGCGGTACTCAGGGAATACCGGGCTACACAGAGACGGCTACGCAAACGCGAATTAGAGCTGGACACCCTGATAAAGCGCTACAGCAAAACCAGGGATGGCGTCAGAATTCAACTGTATGCCAACATTGAAACCGCCAATGAACTCAAAGAAGTCAAACGGGTCAATGCTGCCGGAATCGGGTTATACCGAACCGAATACCTGTTTATGAACCGTGACCAGGCTCCATCCGAACAGGAGCAATTCGCCGCCTACAAGCGCATTGTATCTGCGGTGGGGAAACCGGTAGTGATTCGGACGCTTGATATCGGCGGCGACAAACGCCTCGACTTCAACTATCCACAAAAATCTTCCAGTGAGTCTCCACTTGGGCTGCGTGCGGTTCGTTTGTGCCTCAACAATATGGATCTCTTCAAGCCTCAATTACGAGCGATCTTCCGTGCCTCGGCATATGGCAAGGTATCAATCATGATACCGATGGTTAGTAATTACGATGAGGTCAACCAGGTTTTTGGCGTCATTAAGCAAACCAAGTCCGAGCTGAAGAAGGAAGGCGTTGCG
>JAHHOC010000016.1 GCA_018677115.1 Arenicella sp.
GTGCTCCTGTTCCCTTCGGCCAAGGAACCGTATGGGGCTATTGCGGCTGAAATCTTACCGTTCGGGCTACCTATAATTGCCTCTGACATTATCGGTGCCATCGGTGAAAGTATTCTGCCTGATGTCAATGCGCTACTGTATGCAGCCGGAGACGTGGCTTCTATGGGAAAGCAATTAAGAAGGTTGGTTGAAGACGAACACCTCAGAGCAGAGTTTTCGCGACAGTCACTGGAGTTGGCTGATGCACACGATAAAAGTGTAATGTCTCGTGATATTATGAATATTTGTCTGCAACGGTAAATATTGTCGTGAAATTGCCGAAATGATTTCCGTCTTATTCCTATCTGTACTGGGTCTTGCATCGATATATACGTTTTTGACCGGAAGGAACTCTCTTGGTTTATTGCTTTTGATCGGTTTTTCGCAGGATGTAGTCCGAAAATTGACCCCTGGCGAACCCTTCATATTTATCGTAACTGTCGGATTGTTTTTTGGTGTTGTACTTGTTGGAATCCTGCTTCGGCGGGGTATCAGCTACAGTGCCGAGCCATTTGTCAGATGGACCAAAGGGATTGAGATGCCGCTGGCGGTTTTTTTTGTTGTCCTTACCATACAGCTCATCCATTCGATATTGCGCTATAACAATGTTGTGGTTGGCCTGATAGGGCTGGCATCTTATATCGCTCCCTTCCTCGCATTGATTGCTGGCTATTATCTTGCTAACTCGGTTCAGGATATCCGTCGATTCCTGACCGCATATGCGCTTGTCGGTGTATTGGTTGCCATTAGCGTGGCTCTTGGGTTTGTCGGCTACGACTGGCCGATATTGAAGGAAATTGGCATTGGAATAAAAATATATGATCAGGGAACCGTTCTTAAATCGTACCCGGGCATAATGCGATCCGGTGAAATTGCCGCGTGGCACGTTTCCACAGCTGCGTGCCTGATAATGGCGCTGACAGTCAGCTCCACAAAACAGCGTAGTTATCTGCTGATATTTAGCATCATCGCTATTCTTATGGTTGCTGTAGCCCTGACAGGACGACGCAAAATGCTGATGATGGTGTCGCTTTTCCTGATGTTTTATTTCATGACTTATCTGTATTTCCGAAAAACCCTTGATGCAAAATATTTCCTGAGTATTTTTTACCTCACTATGGCGTTCTGGTTTGTTTTTGAAGTGATCAGCCTTGAGAACTACGGCGAATCCCTTAGAAATTATATTGCCCGTGGAAGTTCAGTTTTCGGGGATGCCTCTGATCGATTCCTCGAATTAGGGATCCGCCCGGTGCAGTGGGCGTATAATCGCGTCGGTTTATTAGGTGGCGGGCTGGGAATCGCCTCTCAGGGCGGTTACTTATTTGACGCCAGTAACATTGCAGGTGGTTCCGGTGAGGGTGGTCTGGGTAAAATAATGGTTGAATTAGGATTGCCGGGCCTGCTCTGTATTATCTGGCTGGCCGTGTCTATGGCGCGCTACATTAACAACGCCCTGCAGCTGGCGGCGCAAAAGTTTGTTGATCCAACGGTATTACCGTTAATGGTGAGTTTGACAGTTATTTTGGCGGTAAATGCGATTACCTTTTCGGTAGCGACGCAGATATACGGGGACATATTTGTGCTTTTGTTGTTAGGCTTGTTTGGGGGGTTCTTATTTGCTTTGCCAAAGATTGTTGCCAGTCAAGTGCATCAAAAGCATCTTGAGTATCAGTTGCGCGAGAAATTAATGCTGCGAAAAACGCCAGTCTCGCAAATAAGCTAAATTGAACATAATTGGCATAAACGCCTTTCATGGCGATTCATCTGCGTGCATCGTTATCGATGGTAAATTGCGCGCTGCGGTAGAGGAAGAACGATTTCGCAGGATCAAACATTGGGCTGGGTTCCCCAGCGAGTCCATTGCTTGTTGCTTGAAGAGTCAGGGCCTTCGGCTTGAAGATATTGACATCATAGCGTTGAACACAGACCCTTCTGCGGCCCGTTTAAAAAAGTTTGCTTTTGTCATGTCAGGGCAAGCTTCCATTGCCTTGATTAAAGAGAAAATTGGAGCACGGAGGAAGAAGCGTAAATTGACTGACTATCTGCTCGAGGCATTTCCCACACAAGTTTTTAACGGCCGTATTGAGCATGTCGAACACCACCTGGCGCACCTCGCGTCAACCTATTGCGTGTCTCCTTACAAGGAGGCAAGTATTCTGTCGGTTGATGGCTTTGGAGATTTTGCCAGCGCGGCATGGGGATTCGGATCAGGCGGCGAGATAGATGTACAGAAACGTACTTATTTTCCGCACTCCCTGGGGATTTTTTACCAGGCCATGACGCAGGTACTCGGATTCCCGAACTATGGCGATGAATACAAGGTCATGGGCCTGGCCTCGTATGGGGAGCCAAAGTATCGAGATCAGATGGATCAGCTGTTACATGTCCTTGACGACGGCGATTTCCGTCTCGATTTATCCTACTTCCGGCATCATCGAGAGCCCATCGGTTATCAGTGGGATAACGGCGCACCGCAGTGCAGTCCATTGTTCAGTCAAAAACTGGTCGACCTGGTCGGCGGGATCAGGGCACCGGAGCAAGAGCTGAAGCAACAACACCGCGACCTGGCGCGCTCGGTTCAGGACGCTTATGAACGTGCCTTGTTCGGGATTCTTGGTCGCATGTATGAGCGGCATAAGTGCGATCAGCTGACATTGGCAGGAGGCTGCGCGATGAACTCGGTTGCTAATGGCAAGATACATTTAAACACGCCATATAAAAAAGTATATGTCCAGGCTGCAGCCGGCGATGCCGGTGGTGCTATCGGTGCCGCGGTTATTGCTAATCAGCGCTCGGGTGGTACAAACTCTTCTTTATTGATGAGCCATGCTTATCTGGGCAATAGCTTTAGCGACTCCGAATTAAGCGATGTATTAGCACAGAGTGCAGATGAATTGGCATCTAATGCGTATCAGGTTACGTATGATTTGCCACTATCCGAATTAGTTGAATTGGTCAGCGATCAACTCATAGCGGGGTGCGTCATAGGCTGGTTTCAAGGCGCCATGGAGTGGGGCCCCCGTGCGCTGGGGAACAGATCAATATTGGGCGATCCGCGCCGAGCGGACATGAAAGAAATTCTGAATTTAAAAATTAAGCGGCGCGAGTCATTTCGACCCTTTGCTCCCTCGGTACTCAGGGAACATGTTAGTGACTGGTTTGAGTCGGATCAGGATGTGCCCTTCATGATGAAAGTGTTACAGATCAAGAAGTCAAAACGCAGTGAAATTCCCGCAGTCACTCACATCGATGGCTCAGGTAGATTACAAACCGTTACCCGCGAGAGCAATGTGCCCTACTATGAACTGATCAGTCGCTTCTAT
>JAHHOC010000182.1 GCA_018677115.1 Arenicella sp.
GATTTGATGAATTGAACTAGTCGGCCCAGCCTGAGTATGACCGGCGAGCAGCCCCTGGTGAGCGTTATTGTGCCGACCTATAATGCCGAATTATATGTAGAAAAAACTATCAATAGTGTTCTGGCACAAACTTATCAAAACCTTGAGCTTATTATAGTCGACGACAGTTCTACAGATCAGACAACAGTAATAATTGAACGCTATGTTGACATGGACAATCGAACTAAGCTCATCACTCTTAATGAGAATACGGGTGGACCAGCCGGCCCGAGAAATGCCGGAATTGAAATTGCACGTGGAGAATATTTAGCGTTTATTGATGATGATGACCTTTGGCACCCGGCCAAATTGGATATTCAGATCGCAGTTATGCGTGAGAAGGCGCTTGGCTTCAGTTCAACAAGTGTGGCGTGTTTTACCGATGAATATGAATTTCTACCATTGTCTGGCTCTCAGGTTCCCGAGTTGGAATCAATGAGTTTACCTGTACTGCTGCGTAAGAACATAATTGCCGCTTCGAGTGTAGTCCTACGTGCTGATTTACTGGGGAGTTATCGATTTTCCAAGCAGGCTCGGCATGTCGGGGTGGAGGATTATCTGTTCTGGTTGCAGTTACACCAGGTAGATTTGCTTAAGAGTGCCAGATTGTTATTGCCGCTAGTAGCGTATCGTATCCGGGAGAATTCAGTGTCGCGTCAGAAACGCAAAATGGCGAGGAAAATATTCTCGTTGCTCGGTGAGCTGAAGATGAATGGTAATAAGCTGGGCTGGTGTCGATATTATTATTTTATGACCTATATAGTTGGCTCGCTTCGCGGCCGGATGTACCGCCATTGAAGTCGGTCATTAAATTGGATCGGAACTACCGCCGATAGAGCCATTCTGCGATGCAATCACAGCCTCATTAAGTTATAATTTTCAGGTTAAAAAAGCCCGTCGTAACCGCCCCCAATGACCGACCAATTCGCCAAGGAAACCCTGCCCGCAAATCTCGAGCAGGAGATGCGCCAATCGTACCTGGATTACGCCATGAGCGTGATCGTTGGTCGGGCCCTGCCGGACGTAAGGGACGGCCTGAAACCAGTGCATCGACGGGCTCTGTTCGCCATGGCGCAGCTCAATAACGACTACAACAAACCTTATAAAAAGTCGGCCAGAATCGTCGGTGATGTGATTGGTAAGTATCACCCGCATGGGGATACCGCGGTGTACGACACTATCGTCCGCCTGGCACAGGATTTTTCCATGCGTTACCCGCTGGTTGACGGCCAGGGAAACTTTGGTTCGATTGACGGCGATTCGCCGGCGGCGATGCGTTATACGGAGATCCGCCTGGCTAAAATAGCACACGAAATCCTCGCCGACCTGGACAAGGAAACCGTCGACTTCTACCCCAATTATGATGAGAGTGAGATGCAGCCGTCGGTTATGCCGACCCGGATTCCGACGCTGCTGGTTAATGGCTCTTCCGGCATCGCAGTGGGTATGGCCACCAACATCCCACCGCATAACCTGACTGAGGTTATCAACGCTTGTGTGGCCATGATCGACAACGAGGACATCACTGTCGACGAATTGTTACAGCATATCCCCGGGCCTGATTTCCCTACGGCAGGCTTTATCAACGGCAGTAAGGGCATCCGCGATGCCTACCGCAGCGGTCGCGGCAAGATCTATATGCGTGCGCGCACCAATATAGAAACCAATGAGTCCAACGGTAGGCAGGCGATCATCGTTACTGAATTGCCGTATATGGTCAACAAGGCCCGATTGCTGGAGAAAATCGCCGAATTGGTCAAAACCAAAAAAATTGAAGGCATCACCGAACTGCGCGATGAATCCGATAAGAGCGGTATGCGTATGTATATTGCGCTGCGCCGCGGAGAGGTTGCCGAGGTTATCCTCAATAAATTGTTTCAGCAGACCCAACTGCAGACTGTGTTCGGTATAAATACCGTCGCGCTGATCGACAACCAGCCGCGTTTATTTAATCTGCAGGAGATGCTGCAGGAGTTCATCAAGCACCGGCGTGAGGTAGTCACCCGCCGCACCATCTTCAATTTACGCAAGGCACGCAACCGTGCGCACATTCTCGAGGGGTTGGCGATTGCGCTCAGTAATATCGATGCGATGATCGAGATGATCAAGAATTCCGATAGTCCTGCGGTCGCTAAACAGCAGTTGCTGGCGCAGGTGTGGCAACCTGGAGTGGTGAAGGAAATGATTTCCCGTGCCGGCGATGTGTCGTGCAAACCCAATGGCCTCGACCCAGAACTCGGTTTGCACGATGACGGTTACCGATTGTCTGAAAAACAGGCACAGGCCATTCTGGACCTGCGTCTGCACCGCTTAACCGGTCTCGAACAGGACAAGATTCGTGACGAATATGGAGAGGTGTTGCAAAAAATTGCAGAATTCATCGATATTCTTGAAAACACTGACCGCTTGATGGAAGTGATCCGGGATGAATTGATAGAAATCCGCGATCAGTATGGCGATGAACGCCGCACCGAAATCATTGACCAGAAACTAGACCTGACCCTGGAAGACATGATTGC
>JAHHOC010000188.1 GCA_018677115.1 Arenicella sp.
CCAATCAGGCTGAGACCGGCGACCGCGAACGCAGCCATGGTCCAGGGCATGGAGCGGGCAGCTCCGGCGAGATCGTTGAGTCGCAGGGAGGCAAACCTGGTTGCCAGGCAGGCGACGGCCAGGAATAACGCTCCCTTGGCCAACGCGTGATTAAACATATGCAAAATTCCCGCGCTGAGTCCCGCCTTGGTGACGAGGCTTGCCCCGAGCATGATGTAGCCGATCTGGGCCACCGAGGAGTAAGCCAGCAAGCGTTTTAAATTTTGCTCAAACAGTGCTACGCCGGAAGCGACCAGAATAGCCAGGATGGCCAGCGGCATCAGGAAATACCCGAATTGCAGGTCATGATCAACAAGGTTCTGCTGAAACACAACGAAATCGAAACGCAGCAGCACATATAACGAAACTTTAGTCGCACAAGCGGCCAAAAACGCCGTGACCACATGTGGTGCATAGGTGTACGCATTTGGCAGCCACAAATGCAGCGGGAACACGGCCGCTTTCAGTGCCAGGCCAATGGTAATAAACCCGGCGGCCACCAGTATCGGTCTCAGATCGGTGACATCCTGAATGCGTAACTCCATGTCCGCGAGGTTCAAGGTGCCCGTCATCATATAGATCAAGCCGATGCCGATGAGGTAAAAGGTAGCGCCTATGGTGCCCATGATCAGGTAGTTGAACACCGCGCCCAAAGCGCGACGATCCGGCCCGCCGGCGATAAGCACATAGCTGGCAAGCGAGGATATCTCCATGAACACAAAGATGTTAAATGCATCTGCAGACACCACGATGCCAAGCAGGCCGGCCAGAGCCAGCAGCCAGGCCGAGTAAAATAGCGGTTGCCGATGCAGCTCGACCTGGGCATCGAGGCTTCGACTGCCACCGAGCAGCACCAGAGAAGATGCGCCAGTGATGATCAACAACAGAATAGCGCTGAAAGCATCAATGCCAAGCTCAATGCCATAGGGTGCTTCCCAGGAGCCCATAAAGTAGGGATAACTGATTCCATCTATGACCCCCGCAGTCAAGGTGATCGCAATCGCGAAAGCCATCAAGCTGGCTGCGGTGGCGGCAGCCCACGCCAGTCCGCGAGCGCAGCAGCACCACGACTGGGGCGCTGAGCAGTGGCACTACAACCTGCAGCGCTGATAGGTGAGGGGCAAGACTCACGAATCCTGATCCGCTTTAAATACCTCGTGCTCTTCGATCGACCCATAAGCCTCCTTGATACGGACTACGATCGCCAGCCCCAGCGCCGTGGTCGATACGCCCACGACAATAGCGGTAAGAATCAACACCTGCGGTAATGGATTGGAAAAATACTGTTCCGCCACTCCGTCGCGGATAATGGGTGCGGTCCCGCCTTCAACCTTGTTCATAGTGATATACATCAGGAAAACAGCAGACTGAAAAATCGATAATCCCAGCAGCTTCTTGATGAGGTTGCCCCGTGAAATTACCGCGTACAGGCCGATCATGAGCAATACCGCGAATACCCAATAATTGTAGTAGCCGAGCAATTCCATTATTTTAGCTCGCGGGCGGCAAAGGCATGAAAAATAGACAGCAGGGCACCACAAACGCTGACGCCGACACCTACCTCAATGGCAAGGATGCCGATTTGCTGGCCAGTGACTGGATTGCTGTGGAAAACGGAATAATCGAGAAAATTGCCTCCTAGTGCGATCGCTGCCACACCAACCAGACCAAACAGCAGGGTGCCGCCGATCACCATGCCCGTCATGGCAGCACGCGGAATCGAGGCCAGCGCAACCTGTTCGCCCTGCAACAGGGCATGGAGGATGAGCCCGGTAGCCACGATCGCCCCTGCCTGGAACCCGCCCCCCGGCCCATATTCACCGTGAAACTGCACATACAGCCCGAACAGGATAATAAACGGCACCAGCAAACGGCCAACCACTCTCGGAATCAGGTGATGGCCCACCCCCTGGCTATTGGCCGGGCGCTTAGTCGAATCACCGCTGGGCCGCACGTCGAGCAGAAACAAAACGCCAATACAGGCAGCGAATATCACGAATACTTCGCCCAGGGTATCGTAGCCACGGAAACTCGCCAGCACCGCGGTCACCACATTAGGGATGTCTATAAGATCTGGGGTATTCTGCAGGTACCAGGGCGCGACGTGTTGATGCACAGGGGCCAGGGGATCGCCGAGTCGTGGTTTGTCAAAGGTCGCATACAGCAGTATGAGCACAGTAACACTGACCACACCGACCGTCGGCCAGCGTGCAGAATTAGTCGACTGTTCGCGTTCGGCGGTAAGTGCCAGGGCGCCCAGAAAGATAACCGTTGTGACTCCGGCGCCGATCGCGGCCTCGGTGAGTGCGACATCGGCAGCGTCAAGGATGAAAAAGTTGGATGCCATCAACAGACTGAACAGCGACATTAACATCACCGCCACGAACAGATTTTCGGCGCGCACGATGGCAACTGCAGTGATTACCAGCAGCGTTAACAGGAACAGCGCGAAGACAATTATCATGGCTGGCGTTTATCCAGCGGGCCGGGGTAGTCTGCCGTCGGCTTCATGCCGGAGAGCAGTGCTGCGTTGGCAAGCGCGTAGGTCGCGGTGGGGCCGGTCATCAGCAAAAACATCAGGATGGCGATCAGTTTAAGCGTCGCCAGTGACCAGCCGGCCTGCAACATAATGCCAACTATGATCAGTGTTGCACCCATCGTGTCTGTCAGGCTCGCTGCATGCATCCGTGTATAGAAATTAGGCAGGCGTAGCGCGCCGATGCCCCCCAGAAAGACAAAGCCACTGCCAAGTAACAACAGGCCCCAACTCAGGATATCCACAATCAAGGCGATCATGTGGCTAATCCCCGTTTTCGCGCGATCGCGCTGCTGACTGCTTCTGGAAAAATTCCAGTACTGCAAGCACGCCGACAAAATTGATCAGCGCATAGGCCAGCGCCAGGTCAAGAAAGTCGGGGCGCCCATAGAGGAAGGCGACCACCGCCAGTAGCAGTGCGGTTTTGGTACCAAACATATTGACCGCCAGAACCCGGTCATAGACGCTGGGCCCGAGTAATGCCCTTAGCAGGGCCAGT
>JAHHOC010000193.1 GCA_018677115.1 Arenicella sp.
AGGATGCCCCGGTTCCGAAATATCATGGCAAGAATATCCGCGAGCTCACCGAGGGGTTGCCGCGACCGGTTATCGAGGGAAAGGCGGCTGGCGAAACCACCGGCAAAGTAGCGCTCTACGCAACCTGTTACGGAAATTACAACACGCCGGACCTGGGAGCTGATTTCTTAAAGGTATTCCAGCACAATGACATTGAAATTAAATTGGTGCCCAAGGAGCGCTGTTGCGGCATGCCTAAATTGGAACTGGGTGATCTCGACTCAGTGGAAACCAATATGCAATTCAATATACCTGTTCTGGCTGCGCTTGTTGATGAGGGATACGACCTGATTGCACCTATTCCTTCCTGTGTGCTGATGTACAAACAGGAGTTGCCGCTGATGTTTCCTGACAATGCAGATGTACTCAAAGTACAAAAGGCGTTTTATGACCCGTTCGAATACCTGGCGGTGAGACATAAGGCCCAGCAATTGAAAACTGACTTTAAAAATCAACTCGGCGATATTTCCTACCAGGTTGCGTGCCATCAACGGGTGCAGAAAATAGGTAACAAAACCCGTGATATTCTGAGCCTCGTGCCCGGCACTCAGGTTAATCCTATTGAACGGTGCTCAGGACATGACGGCACCTACGCGGTTAAAAAGGAAACCTACGATAAAGCCGTCAAGATTGCCCGGCCCGTGGTACGCAAAGTCACCGAGCAGGCCGCCAGCCATTTCACCAGCGACTGCCCGATGGCCAATGCACATGTAGCAAAGTTGGCTGGTGACGCGGTAAAGAGTAACGAACACCCAATGACCCTGCTGCGGCAGGCCTACGGACTATAAACCCAGTCAGGAAAAACAACCATGAACAAATTATCCCGTGAAGACCTTATGTCGCTGGAAGAGTATTCAGAGCGCCGCCCCGATTTCAGGGCACAGGTGATGCAGCACAAGAAAACACGCCAACTGCCATTAGGGGAAAACGCCAGGCTTTACTTCGAAAATAAATTAACCATTCAATACCAGATTCAGGAAGTGTTGCGGGTTGAGAAAACATTTGATGCCGCAGGTATCGCGGAGGAACTTGAGGCCTATAATCCACTCATCCCCGACGGTAGCAACCTGAAAGCTACCTTTATGCTGGAATTTCCCGATGTGGAACAACGCACACGCAAAACTGTTGAACTACGCGGCATTGAGCACAAGGTCTGGTTGCAGGTTGAAGATTTTGAAAAAGTCTATCCCTTTGCCAATGAGGACCTGCAACGGGATGATGGTTCACGTACATCGATGGTGCATTTCTTCCGCTTTGAATTCACTCCGCTGATGGTTTCGGCGCTGAAAAACGGTGCAAAACTCTATGCCGGGATAGAGCACGAAAAGTACCGGATTGATGGTATCGAAGTTGCTCCGGCAATCCGTGACTCGCTAACCTCAGACTTTGAAGAAGTGGTCATCAATTAAGATAACGCGTGTGTGACAAAGCACGCGGCTTAATGCAAAGCGGATAACAGGGATTTCCCGGCCACCGCCAGCGCCAGCGAGATACCGATATAGGCACTGTTTATCGCCGCGCGCACTGGCCACTTGAATCCGGCATACGTGAACCTGCGTTCATCAAACAGCACCACTGCCAGCCCCATGATAAAAAACCAGGGTGTGCAGATGAACACCTCACGGCGCAGCAGCAAACTCGCCAGCAGATCATGTAGCGCGCCGCTGATGATAAATGTGAAAACAATGGCCGGCGGCGTTGGCAACCACTTCTTGGCCGGCTTGAAAACCATCTTGCCGAGATAATACCCCCAGATCGGATTCCAGAATCGCCAGAAACCGGCAATCGAACCTGCGCCCAGTGACCGGCGCAGCATATTTGACAGCGATCCCGAACCACCCAGGGGTACACCGTTACGGTGTTTTACATAGTTTGATAAAGACAATTAGCCCTCGTTGCGAATCGGGTTGATATGTGATCAGGTCTTTGTAGGGTAATCAGTCACAGCAGTGATTCCCTTGCTGGACCGGCGGGCATCTTTGGCTCCCGTGAGAACAAAACACACAGCAATCCCCGGATAATGGTTTCAAAAGCACATTGCAATTTGTGCAATCATAGTAGTACTGGCAGGCATTTGTAGGCATGCGCTCGGTTTTTTCGAAGCCACACTCCGGACACCTGATTTTGGATTCGAGAATAATTTTGCTCATAAAGTGATCGTTTATTTGTTTGCCCGCACTGAAATTATTTTGACCCCTATCAAGTTCCCGTCGAGCAACAGCTTATAACATTAACGCGTCAAACAATCGGCCTCTAAAAAAAGTATCGGAATATAGCAGTCGCGCGACATCTGAGATTAATCCATGACCTATGAAATTGCACTGATACTTATACTGCTCGTGACTATCACCCTGCTGTTAGCAGCGGAATTATTACCGATAGATGTTACCGCTTTAATAGGCCTGGTCATACTGGTGGTAACCGGCACCCTGGAACCACAGCAAGCGTTTTCCAGTTTCTCAAACGATATAATAATTATCCTGGCAAGCATTTTTATTATTTCCGGTGCGCTGGCCAGATCCGGAATTACTGATGTATTTGCCAGCTTTATACTTGGGATAATCAAGCATAAAAATCGACTGGCTCCTTTCCTTATGGCGTTGGTAGCGTCTGTTTCTGCTTTCTTCAGCAACACAAGTTCCACCGCAATCCTCCTGCCGGTCACTCTGCAGATCGCAAAAAAAGCAAAACTGCGTGCCAGTCAGTTACTGATGCCACTGGCGTTTGGATCAATTTTAGGTGGCACCTGCACATTGATCGGCACATCGACAAACCTTGCCAGCTCGGGATTGATAGCACGTCTTGGCCTTGAACCATTCTCGCTTTTTGAGTTCATCGTACCGGGCTTGATCCTGACCGTTATCGGCATCCTGTATATGAGCTTTATCGCGCCGAGGTTGATACCACAGCGGGAGACAGAAAACTTAACCCAGGATTACTTGGTACGTGATTATCTGGCTGAATTGCAAATAGCCGCCAAATCGCATGCCGTCGGCAAAACCATTGGTTCCCTGCACCTGGAGCGCCTTGGTGCTACCCCGCTGACCCTGTTCAGAGACCATAAAAAACGCATTGCGCATGGCAATATCAAGCTTCGCACTGGCGACAAGATTATTATCAAGTGCCCTAAAGAAACCTTGCTGGAACTACTCGACAGCGATCAGTATTTACTGGCCACCGAAATCGATGTGACCGACCAGGAAATTTCCGGGGATGATATCGGCATCAGCGAGTTCATCGTGATGCCAAATTCCGCATTCGTTGGCCAGACACTGAGACAACTCAACCTGAAGAGCAGGTTCCAGGTATCCGTGCTGGCATTGTATCGGCGGCAGCAAGCCTATCCGGTACAAATCCAGAATACCGCACTTCGAGCCGGAGATGTGCTCCTGCTGCAAGGGGAAAAAGAAAAAATGGCTGGGCTTGCATCAACCTATCCAAACTTGTGGGGAACCCCTGCCAGCACCGATATGCGATTAAGCATCAAAAAAGGCATATACATACTTGGTACCATGCTGGCTGCAGTGTTACTGACCGCCCTGGAAATTTTGCCCGCTTCAATTGCTTTCCTGTCCGCTGTCATCCTACTGGTTCTGATGCGTTGCACTACCATGGAGGACGCTTATAACTCCATCGAATGGCGCCTGTTGGTTCTGATCGCATGCATGAGTTCCCTTGGCCTGGCCATGCAGTCGACTGGCACAGCGTCGTACCTCGCAGAAATAGTTGTTAGCACGACACATGGCTGGGGATTGCATGCAACCCTTGTGGTTCTGGCTGTGCTGACCATCATCCTTACCCAGCCAATGTCGAATGCGGCGGCCGCGCTGGTAGTGCTGCCGGTGGCGATTTCAGCTGCCGACTTGTTAGCGGTTGACCCCCGCCCATTTGCCATTATGGTCACCCTGTCGGCGTCTCTGTCTTTCATAACCCCATTGGAGCCAGCCAGCTTGCTGGTTTACAGCTCCGGAAAATATCGCTTTATGGATTTTGTCAAAGTGGGCCTGCCACTCACCATGATAGTGATTCTTGTATTGCTTGTTACAGTTCCATTGCTGTGGCCATTCAGCCCGGCGCTAAGCTCCTGATTTCTGTTTCCAGTTCAATCTGCCAAATCGCAGGCAGAAAAAAGCCGGGCGGTCAGCGGTTGCCCGGCTTGTTAAATCGAAACTTATATCGTGCTTAGCTTTTACGCAACGCCTCAATTCTATCGTCCAAAGGCGGGTGCGTTGAGAACAGGTGTTTGACACTGCTATTGATCCCGAATGCTGCCAATTGATTAGGTAACTCACCTGCCTGACCCATTTTTAGCCGCTCCAGCGCTGCTATCATCGACTGCCTCGAGGCGTATTCTGCACCGCCCTGGTCAGCGCGGTACTCACGCATGCGGCTGAAGTAGGAAACCACCACACTGGCGAGAAAGCCGAATATCACCTGCCCAACCATAAAACCAGCAAAATAGCCGATGCCACGGCCATCACGGTCAATCGCCAGCGCCAGCGCGCGGGCCATTAACAATACAAATACATTCACCACGCCTTGGATCAGGGTCAGTGTAATCATGTCGCCATTTGCCACGTGCGCGATCTCATGACCCAGCACCGCTTCAGCCTCCTCGCGGGTCATGTTTTGTAATAATCCTGAGCTCACCGCGACCAGTGCGTTATTACGATTAGCCCCGGTTGCGAAGGCATTCATTTGCGGCGATGGAAATACGCCGACTTCCGGCATGCCGATACCGGCTTGCTGTGCCTGGCGCTCGACGGTGCTGACTAACCATTGTTCGGTTTCTGATCTGGGGTTGGTGATCAGTTGCACTCCGGCACTTCTCTTGGCCATCGACTTTGACATCAGCAATGACACTATTGAACCGCCAAAGCCCGCTACTGCAGCAAACACCAGGAATGTACCGTCCTGAGTCCGATACTCAGCCGGCAAGAACTGAATAACGATGCTGACTACCAACAAGATTGCCGCATTAGTGGCCAGAAAATAAAAAATTCGTCTCACGGGATTGTCCCTCTTTGGTCATAGTTGTCTATAATATGCTGCTCATTTGCCGCTGATTCAAGTAAGCAAATATGACTTTTGTGTCATAAATGCGAATGCTAACAAATTTGCGGTATAGATATTATCAACTAACAACCGGGTTGGGTGGATGATTAATTCATTGCGTGGATTCTTTCACAAGAAAGTTGTGGACGAAGGGGATCAACTGAGCGAGGAGCAGGAACTGCAGCTTGCGGCGGCAACCCTTATGTATGAACTAGTCCGTTCAGATGGCAGTACAGACAAGCTGGAGCTTGGCTATATGGCGGAAATCCTGCGCAGGCAGTTCAATTTGTCCAATGAGAATCTCGATGAATTGTTCCAGCTGGCCGAAAAAAGCGCTGCCGATGCCACTGATTTGCATCAGTTTACCAAAGCCATAAAAAATAAATGGGGCAATGCCAAGCGCATGAAACTACTCGAAAACCTGTGGGTAATCTCACTCGCTGACGAAAAAATCGATGCCCACGAGCGCCATCTGGTGAGAAAAATTGCCGGTCTGCTATATTTGAATGAGGTTCAAATTGTACAATCACGGGAAAACGCAAAACGCACGTTAAACATTGAAGACTTTTAATCCATCACCTCTTGGGGGAGCATGATGAGCGATTCATACAAGGAACTGATTGAGTTAGAACTACTCACCGACAGTGAAGATGACGGTGTTAGTGATGTTTCGATCCAGCTGGCAGCAACCATCCTGATGTTCGAAGTTGCCAAGGCACACGGTCCGCTTGACAGTACCACGGTCGCTGAAATGGTTGAGATTCTGAAAAACCAGTTCAGCTTAAACGGAGATGAAGTAAGCCGCCTGTTAAGTTCGGTTCGCGAAACCTCCAGCGAATCAATTAACCTGGAGACCTATACGTCTCTGCTGTGCAAACACTGGGGCCAGAGAGAACGCTCGCGCCTGTTGAATGACTTCTGGGTACTCGCTTTAACTGACCTTGAACTGGATCATAAGGAACGCGATCTGATTCAAAGAATTGCCGAATTGCTGCAACTCGATGAAGACCAGATAGACCGGTCGCGTATTCATGCTGAACATGTGCTCGAGCTCAGTACTTCCTGAATACGGCACCGTGCAACCCGTTACACACGCCCGATGAAACTGGCAACTCTTTTATTGGGCATATTAACGCTGTTATTGGCAGCGTGCCAACCGGTATCCGACACGCCCAGTTCGACGGCAATCCCCGGCCAACAGAAAATTGTCCTGAAGCTGGCACACGGCTGGCCCAAGGGTTACCCGATATTCGGGGAATCGGTCGAAGCCTACGCTGAACTGGTGAATGAGCTGTCCAATGGCCAGATTGAACTTCGCGTGGACAGCACTAATAAGCATAAGTCTGCGTTTGGCATTTTTGATTTTGTCAAATCCGGGCAATATGACATTGGCCAATCGGCGTCGTATTACTATGGTGGCAAAGACCCCGATACGCTGTTCTTTTCATCAATGCCATTCAGCATGACCGCACAGGAACAGTACGCATGGTTTTACCATGGTGGTGGTATGCAACTGGCCAACCAGGTCTATGCCAAACACAATATCGAAGTTATGCTGGGTGGTAATACAGGCATGCAGATGGGCGGCTGGTTCCGCCAGGAAATCAATTCTGTTGATGACCTGAAGGGACTCAAAATGCGCATACCGGGATTTGCTGGCAAAGTGGTTGCCGGGGTTGGCGTGGTGCCCACCAACATTCCCACCGGCGAGCTCTACCAGGCACTGGAACGTGGCACATTGGATGCGCTGGAATGGGTTGCACCGGGATTGGATCTGCGTATGGGCTTTCACAAGATTGCACCCTATTACTACACTGGCTGGCATGAGCCGGGCACCGAATTGCTGTACTTTTTCAATAAAGACAGTATGGCGAAATTACCGGAGTGGGCTAAATCTTTGCTGCTCAACGCCGCCCGGCTCAGCGCTTACAACATGACCACTGCGACTTTCGCTGCCAATGCTGATAACCTGGACACCCTTGCCCGGCAATACCCGCAAGTTCAGATCAGGCAATTTCCGCCGTCGGTGATGCGCGCATTGAAACAATCCAATGAGCGTTTGCTGGCCGCCGAGGCCGAGCGCAGTGTTTTCGCCAAACAGATTATTGACTCGCGCAG
>JAHHOC010000197.1 GCA_018677115.1 Arenicella sp.
GCTTCATATAGTCGTCTATCTTGTCCTCTTTCAATTTCAACCGCTCAACATCCTGCTGCGTGAAATGTAATTTTATTGGGTCCAGCCTTTTTAAATATGTTTCCAGGATATTGGCGGACACCTCATCATCCAGGTCCCTGGGTAAATAGTGGTCGCGTTGCAGAAAGGCTACGGTACGTTGAATATCCTTTCTCAATTCAGAGTTCATGGTGAGCTCGGCTTCCTGAACGGCAATAATTTCTGCTTTCGCGCCAGATGCGAAAAGCAAAGCAACAATCACGGCGCAGCCGAAAAGTCGATGTATGAGGGAACGATTCATGGATATCCCTATGTGTAGGTTTAAATTAATCATCTGCAGGCAATCGAGTATAGATGATTGGACTCCGATGGAGAAAATATCATGAGGATTATTTAATTTACCTGCTTGCGTAACTCAATACGTTGGCGGGTGTTACAATACCGACCATTCGTTGATTCATTAGCTATTAGACCATGTTGGAATACGATTTATTGCCGGGGTTGGCCATCTTCGGCGTTGGAATGTTGGCCGGATTTTTACTTACTTTGTTGATAAACAAATTACGCACCGGGAGTATCAGTGCAGGTAAAATCAGACAGGATATGGATGCCTATCAAGTGCAGGTAGAGGCGCATTTTGACGAGACATCGGAAAAATTCAAGAAAATGGCTGAGCACTATCAGGAGCTATATGATCATTTGTCGATAGGCGCGACGACTCTGTGCCGGCCCGAACATGTCGCCACAGGGCTGACCGATCAGAGTGACAAAACAAAGATGAATGATGCAGGTGAATCAGTTAAAGCCAATCCGGCTGAGGCTGCAGAAAGCGCCAGCAGCGGTAAAAAACAAGCTACCAAAAACTCGAGCGAGAACGATTAAATCGGCGCCAGCTGCTAAATGAGCGCCCGCTGCTGAATATCAGCCTTGTGTGACGCCGACCAGGCCAGCAACTGTAGAGAAAAAAATAGCGCTGCCCATATGTGCCGTATTCCGCCTGGTGCCTTGAACCGTTGGTTCAAGTGGGTGTCTGCAAGTCGTTTCAGGATCACTGCGGAGCAGTTATGCACAACAACGAAGTGGTCTGACTCCCGGGTAAAAAGACTAGGTTCTAAGGGATTAGAGGCGTAACTCGAACACCACAGGCAGCGCCGGAGTCTATTATAACTCGGCAAATCACCAACGCGGTAAAAAAGTGGTCAGAAGGACTCTGCTTCCTGCAATACTTCGTCGATTTTTGATTGCAGCGAAGAGAGCCGGGCCTGTATCTGATCCTGACCAGCCGTGGATTTCTGCAGTTTAAGCAGCTCGTTACTGATATTAAGCGCCGCCATTATGGCGCATCTTTCCGCGCCAATTATTTTCCCGGTTTTTTGAATGTCCTTCATATTACGGTCCAGGTAGCGCGCCGCTTCTAATAGGTCTTCCTGTTCATGAGGAGGACAGGCAACCGAAAAATCACGCCCCATTATGGAAATGTTAACGCCTTTGTTAGACATAGTATGAGTAATAGAAGTTGGTTAGTTTAGAATCGGGATTGTATTCAGCTATTGGTCTTCCAATGTGCGTAATTTTTCGACAATCTTTTCCAGTCGGGTACAGGCCAGGCGATTTTTTTCCTTTAGTTGAGTTTTCTGTTCAAGCAATGCGCCCTGCTCGGTTTTGAGCGAACGGTTTTCATTGGTTAGTCTTCTGCACTCATTAATGAGGGTCTCGATCCGCTGCTCAAGACCGACGATGTTTGTTTCCATTAACCTGACCTTATTCTAGTTTGCCGCGTTCAATTTGCTTGCCACGAATTGATCGGCGTGGGATGACAATACAAGCATCTTATATTATGCGGGGGCTTTGATTGCGTCAACATAATGACGCGTTTTATTGAGTTTGCATCACATTTTTATGTATTTGTAGCTTGAGAAACTGCTATTCACTTGGCCCAATAGTAAAGGCTTGCGTTACACTAGCGTGCATGGCGAAAAATGACAGAATAATGACAAGGCGATATGGCAAATACCAACC